>CAIZMD010000378.1 GCA_903933995.1 uncultured Bacteroidota bacterium | reverse complement strand
TATTTCGAGCGCTCAATTATTTTCTACTTTAGGAAAAGAGTTTTGGGTTTCCTTTCCACAAGGATCTAATGCATTCGGTTTTGTTGCAACGCCAATTATTTATATAACAGGGTCAAAAAATTGTACTGGTACTGTCCAGGATAAATCAGGAACATATAGTCAAAAATTTACAGTCACTCCTGGTCAACAAACAATTCTAGAGCTTTCTGCTCAAGTTTTTTATGTAGACAACTATGAAATAATAGAACAAAAAGGTGCTTTTATTCAGTCATCAGACAGCATTCAAGTTTTTATTTTTTCAGGTACAGGGAAAGTAGTTGAATTTGCAAATGCGATTCCTATCCAAAGCCTTGGAAGTGATTACATGGTTAATACTTACGCTTATGGTGGATTGAATGTTGGCAGGTCTTTTAGCCAATTTATGCTTCTTGGTGTGGAAGATAGTACAGAAGTGGATATAACACCTTCTCAGCAATCGAAACTTGGTACGCTTGCGGCAACTTTTACAATTACACTAAATAAAGGAGAAACCTATTTGTATCAGGGTGATAGGGACTTGGACCTGACAGGATCAATGATTCATGCTAAAAACTGTAAGAAACTAATTGTTTATTCTGGTGCAAGACAAACTGGTGTTCCAAGTGCTTGTAATAACTACATATCCCAATATCCACTTTTTGAGCAGAGTGCCCCTCTAAATACATTGGGTACAAATTTTCTGGTAACATGTTCTCCATTGGTTGAAAAAGAATACCTAAAAATATTGGCTACACAGAACAATACAAAGGTGTATATAAATGGGGTTTTATTGGCTGTACTGAATTCGGGAGGGTACTATGAAGGCTATTTTAGTGAACCCAGTTATATAAAAACAAACAAACCGGTTATTACGGCATATATGGGTTTAAGCCTTTGTAGGACAACCCAGACATCTCAAAAATATAATGGAGAATTCTTGATTCTGGAAACCCCATTAGAACAAGCAATCCAATCCTCCACTATTATCACAGAATTTACAGCGCCAATTGTTAGTAAGCAGTTTGTTCAAATACATATTAGAACAAAAGACAAGGATCTTACATTCATGGATGGGCAAAATATAGGTGATAAGTTTAAAATTTTTCCAAGTAACCCTGAATACGCTTATGCGCAAGTAGAAATATTTTCCGGAGCACATACCCTTAAAAATAATAACGGATTCACTGCTGATGTTACTGGATTGAGTGACAAAACATCAGGCACTTCCTACGGCTACTCCGCAGGCAGCCTTTTGAATAAATCCAACCAATACGCCAGTGTAAACGGCAATTCCAGCAACCTGCAAAAGGAGTTTTTATTCTGTCCTATGCAGGCGGTGAACTTTGAAGCAGTAAGACAGGATACGGTATTTTCCAAAGTCTTTTGGCATTTTGATGATGGCAGTATAGACAGTGGCAATGTGGTTAACAAAACCTTTAAAGACACGGGTTGCCATCAAGTACAGATGATCTCTTATTATTCCGGTTCATCGGGTAATTGCTTGTTGGGTAATGGCGCAACAGACACCACATTTTTAAAAGTCTGCGTGGTTAATTCCCTGCCTTTGAGCATTGGCAATGACATGGGTTTTTGCCGCAACAGACCCCTGACTTTGCAATCCAATATTAATCCAGATGGCTTTAGTTATTTGTGGAGCACAGGGGCTACCAGTTCTGCTATTAGCGTTACTGAAACGGGCAACTATTGGCTAGAGCTCAAAAATGGTAATTGTGTTATTAGAGATTCTGTACAAGTAACCGTAGTAGACAAACCAGTACTGTCTATACAGGGAGACAAATTGCTCTGCAGTGGAGACAGTATTTTATTGCAAAACTCCGTCAACAGCCCCACGGTAACTTATACCTGGAACAATGGCAAAAAGGGTTTTAGCCAATGGATTAACAAACCGGGCCTGTATAGTTTATCAGGAATGGACCGCGGATGCTACGCAGAAACAAGCATCAATATTGGAGAATTGAGCTGCCCTGAAATCTATGTACCCACAGGTTTTACGCCGGATGGCGATGGTAGGAATGACATTATCCGTCCTATCTGTGCGGGCATAGACCTGGTTTATTTTAGGGTCTATAACCGCTATGGTCAAATGATTTTTGAGACCAGAGAAGACGGCAAGGGCTGGAACGGCAAACTCAATGGCATACAACAATCCATGGCCACGTATGTGTTTGTGGTAGAGGGCAGAGACAAGTCTGGCCGACAACATATTAGAAAGGGCACATTTGTGTTGATAAGGTAATTAAATGACCAATGCCTTTATCTGAGCAATCACTTGACCCAGATTACTTGCGTCTTGTCCACCAGCTGTTGCCAGTGTTTTTTGTCCGCCGCCACCGCCCTTAATCAGCGGGGTCACTATTTCTTTAATCATCTTAGGCGCTTCTAGATTTTTGTCTGTGACCATGCTGTCAGATAACAAAATGCAGACCGATGGTTTGCCAGCCAAATTGGCTACCAAGACAACTAGATAATCATTACCAAGCTCAGTTTTCAGGTCAAAACAGAGTTTCTTTAAATGATCAGCACTACTAACCGCAACTTCCTGACCAACAAAAAATCCAGTAGCGCCATTGTTCAAGGTGAATGCTTCTTTGCCAGCAATCAATTGCTCGCGAATCACCACCAATTGTTTGGCTTCAAGACTTTCTAATTTCTTTTCTAGTTCCTGTTTTTCTTGGATAATTTTTTCAACGGCTTTGAGTGGGTCTTTTGTTTTGAGTAGGGTTCCTACTTCACGCAGACCGGCAAATTGGTCATAGAGATAATTGAAAGCCTTGCTTCCAGTTAGTGCTTCAATTCTTCTCACACCTGCGGCCACGGCTGCTTCTGCGGTAATCTTAAATAATCCAATCATACCCGTATGATATACGTGTGTACCACCACAAAGCTCAATAGAATAATTGGGGTCAATGGTCACAACGCGTACGGTATTACCATATTTTTCTCCAAACAGGGCCATGGCGCCTAGTTTCAGGGCTTCTTCCTTTGGCAATTCACGTACCACCACAGGAATATTTTCTCTGATCTTGTCATTGACCATGCGTTCTACCTGGCGTAGTTCTTCATCAGTCACGCGTGCAAAATGGGAGAAGTCAAAACGAAGTTCTTCTTCATTCACCAAGGAACCTTTCTGTGCCACATGGGTACCCAAAACGGTTCTAAGTGCCGCGTGCATTAAATGCGTGGCAGTATGGTTATAGCAAGTAAATAATCTTCTTTCTACATTAATGCTGGCCTTGCACTCCGCTTGAATATTAGCAGGTAATTGATTCACAAAATGAACAATCAGGTCATTCTCTTTTTTGGTATCGGTTACATCTATACGTTCTCCATCAAATTCCAACCAACCCGTATCGCCCACTTGTCCACCACTTTCGGCATAAAAAGGAGTAGTGGCTAGCACCAATTGGTATTGTTCCTTGCCCTTTGACTTGATCTTGCGGTACTTGGTTACCTGGGTATGCACCAAAATATCTTGATAGCCTACAAAGCCATAGCCAGCTGTTTCAGATAAAACCACCCAGTCTTCGGTATCCAAAACAGAAGCAGCACGGCTCCTGTTTTTCTGTTGTTGCATTTCGGTTTCAAAACCAGATTCGTCTACGTTAATGCTGTTTTCAGAAGCAATTAACCTAGTCAGGTCAATGGGAAAACCAAATGTGTCAAATAGTTCAAATGCGGCTTTACCACCAATTTGTTTTTCGGCTGATTGGGCACTGGCGGCTAGCAAATCATCTATGCGTTTGAGTCCCTTGTCCAGTGTTCTTAAAAATGCGTCTTCTTCTTCCTTCACCACTTTACTTACAAAATCCAATTGCTGTTTGAGCTCAGGGAAAACACCCGCAAACTGTTCTGCTAATTGGGGCAGTAATTGGTGCAAAAGGGGTTGCTTATAATTCAGGTAAGAATAATAATAGCGAACGGCCCTTCGCAAAATGCGGCGGATCACATAACCTGCTCCGGTATTGGAAGGCAATTGTCCGTCTGCAATGGTAAAGCTGATGGCGCGAATATGATCTGCAATCACCCTAAAAGCAATAGCCTGTTTACTGGCGCTAAAATCATAGCTCAGCCCTGTAATTTTTTCTACATGAGCAATGGTTCCGGTAAATACATCGGTATCATAGTTGCTGGTCTTGCCTTGGATCACGCGCACCAGTCTTTCAAAACCCATACCCGTGTCTACGTGTTTGGCGGGCAATGATTCAAGACTACCGTCTTTAAGGCGGTTGAACTGCATAAATACATTGTTCCAAATTTCTATCACCTGCGGATGGTCATTGTTTACCAAGGTCTTACCATCTACTAGCGCGCGTTCTGCGTCTGGACGGCAGTCTACGTGAATCTCAGAGCAGGGTCCACAGGGTCCGGTATCACCCATTTCCCAGAAATTGTCTTTTTTATTCCCCAACAAAATGCGCTCTGGGGCAATCCATTTTTTCCATTCTTCAAATGCTTCCAAGTCTTTTTCAAGTGACTCTTTTTCATCGCCTTCAAAAATGGTAACATAGATTCTGTTCTTGTCAATCTTATATACTTCTGTGAGTAGTTCCCAACTCCAGGCAATGGCTTCTGCTTTAAAATAATTGCCAAAGCTCCAGTTGCCCAACATTTCAAACATGGTATGGTGATAGGTATCTACACCCACTTCTTCCAAGTCATTGTGTTTGCCACTCACGCGCAAACATTTTTGTGTATCCGCTACGCGTGGATGGGGTGCCTGTTTGTTGCCCAGAAAATAATCCTTGAACTGATTCATACCCGCATTGGTAAAAAGCAGGGTAGGGTCATTCTTTACCACAATGGGGGCCGATGGCACAATCTGATGCCCTTTGGATGCAAAAAAATCAAGGAATTGCTGACGGATCTGGGAACTGCTGTTCATGTTCTATGGAAATTTAAATCACTGTTTTAGCCCTTTGAAACTATCTTTGATGGCTTTTCAGGGGTTGCAAAGGTAAGGATTACTAGGTGGAATACATGGTATTTAGCCCGGGAATGGAGCCTAAAAATGGAATCCCAAAAGCAGAAGTCTTAAGCGATGAAGAAAATCAAATACTATTACAATACCCATACCCTCCGGTTTGAAAAACTGGAAGTGCCGTTGCGGGTAAGACTCTTGCAGGTCTTTGCCTTTGTAACGGCCTGTATTGTAACTGGGTTACTGATTGTTTTTATTGTGTTCAAGTACATTGATAGCCCCAAAGAGAAATTCCTGCGTCAGGAGAACGAAGACATGAAACAGCGCTATAGCATTCTGAGTGAAAGAATGAATGAGCTTGAGCTACAGATGGATGAGCTGGAAAACAGGGACAATAATGTGTACCGTGAAATTTTTGGAACAAAGCCCATTCCAGATAGTATCCGTACCAAAGTGGTAGAGAAAAAGAATGAAGTGAAAATGGTGGCCCGTATGGGTGAAACCGAACTGGTCAATAGCATGACCGATCAATTAAACCTTTTGGCCATTAGACAAAAATCTCAGGACAAGTCCTATGTTGAGATTATGAATCTGGTAAAAAACAAAGAAAAATTGATCAATGCCACGCCTTCTATTCAACCCGTGAGCAATAAGAACCTAGATAGAATTGCCTCTGGTTTTGGTTATAGAATTGACCCAGTATACAAAGACAGAAGACTCCATGCTGGTTTGGATTTTACAGCTCCCTCAGGAACACCTATTTATGCCACAGCAGATGGAACGGTAAGCGATGCGGGTTTTCATACTGGGGGTTATGGCAACCGCGTAGTAATCAACCATGGTTTTGGTTATCAAACCCTCTATGGGCATATGTCTAAGATCAAAGCAAGGGTAGGAGAAAAAGTATTGAGAGGTGAGGTCATTGGTTATGTAGGTACCACAGGAAAAAGTACGGGTCCACACTGTCACTATGAAGTACATAGAAGTGGCCGTCAGGTAGATCCCATTTACTATTTCTACAATGACCTGACCCCAGCTCAGTTTGACCGGATCTTGAAACTGGCAGCCGTGAGCAACCAAAGTTTTGACTAGGTTTGAACAATTCAGCCAACTACTTGTCATTCACTATACAATCATCACCATGGAACCAGGCGTTAGGGAATATCTGTTGCGCATAGTCAATACCATTGCACTAGCCATTTTTTGGATGGCTATTAATTCTACCCTGGGCATCATGTACCAATTTGGTTTTTTAGACCAAGGCATTCACTTAGGCCAGATCCTATTTTATACTTGGATGATTGTGAGTTTTGTACTCCTATTTAGATACTTAAAAAAGCTATGGCTAAAGCCGATAGACTTTGAAGACCCCGGCTATTCTGAGTTGGATCAACCCCAATAAAAAAGCACCGGCAATGCCGATGCTCTCTATTAAAATTTTGTATGCCTATTTTTTATCATCCTTGGTGTCTAGGATTACGGGAGCACTTCCCTTACCCATGATAATCACTTTAGCATTGGGTGAGGTAACAAGTCCCTTCATCATCTGAATTTGTTCATACTGTAACTGTTTGTCAGTAAGACCAGAACTCATGATGCGCTGATAGTCTGCAATACCTTGGGCTTCTACGCGCTTACGCTCTGCTTCCTGCTTTTCTTTTTGCAGCACAAATTCCATTTTCTGTGCGTCTTGCTCTGCCTTGATTTTTTCTTCAATAGAACCTTTTACACTGGCAGGCAAAGTAATATTACGCACCAATAATTGTTCTAAGACCAAACCTCTTAATTTAAAATTGTCTTCAATGGTTTTAAAAATCCTGGTTTGAAATTGGTCACGCTTGGTGCTATACAAATCAACGGCTGTATAGAACACCGCATTATCCCTGATCTTGGTACGGGTAATGGGGCGCACAATTTTGTCTTTAAAATCCAGGCCGGTTTCTTTTACAATATTGGGTGCTTCTGTAGACAAGACCCTGTATAAAACAGTGAGGTCTATGACAACTTCCAAGCCATCAGCAGTTAATACCCTAATGGCGTCATCACCTGCTTTGTCACCCTCGTCATGCACACCACTCATGGTATAGTTCTGGGTCTTGATATCAATTTTGCTAACGTCTACCAAGGGATTCACAATGGTCAAACCACTGGTTAATACATCGTTTTGTACCTTACCAAACATAGACTTAACACCAATTTGACCCGCGTCAATTTGTTTGATACTAGAAGTTAGAAAACCAATCAGCATTAAAGCAATACCCGTAATCCTTGCGGCATTGGCGTATTGGGGAAGGGGATGGTTGGCTTTTTTTAATGAAAAGGCTGCTATGAATACAAGCAAGCCTAAAATAATGAGAATCATGTTTTTTGTTTTAGTAATCTATGAGTAGCAAATTGTTGCTATTTCTTACAGTTAGCTGCTATGGTCTACCACAATCACCCATTCTCCCTTGATTTTTCTAAAGAGTAGGGTATAGGCGCCACCTATATCGCCAATGCTTCTTTTCAAATACCATTTGCCCAAGACAAAAAAATATTCGGGGCTCAGTCTCTTAACTTGAATCAAGTCAAAATTGAGTTTGCCCATGGCAGCGGTATCGGGGTAACCCTTATAATAATTGTCCAAGGTTTTTTGGTAGCCAAAATTGGCGCCGGATTTGCCCACAAACAACAAACTATCGCTTTTCCAATAACCGTTCATAAATGCGGCAATATTGCCCTTGTTCCATTGCTCGGTTTGGGAAGCCAAGATTTTTCGAATGGTTAATTCGTCTTTGTCTTGTGCTTGAATTGGATTGCTAAAAAAGCTACTGCTTAAAATAAGTAGGGTGGCGATTAGGGCCTTGCTGGGGCTTTTCATTTTTTTAGGAAAGCTACGGAATTCTACATCATGCTAGAGGGTTTGTTTGATGGTCTATCAAAGTATGTGAACCATCTGCCATTAGTAATAATGCTGTTTCCATCACAGACAAAAGTATTATCTTAATTGCATGGAATATCTAGCTCACTTAGAAAAAGACCGCAAATTATCCAAGGCCTTGGTAGAAGCATTGCCTGCACTAGAAATGCGTAAGAATATCCCCTTGCGTTTAATGGCCAGCATCATGAGCCAGCAATTGAGTACAACAGTGGCCAAAGTAATTTTCAAAAGATTTTTAGAATTATACAATGGCAAAGAACCCAAGCCACAACAGGTCTTGGATACACCCATTGAAACACTACGTGGCATTGGACTGAGTTATGCCAAAGTAGGCTATATACACAATGTGGCTGCTTTCTGTATTGAACATAAAATCACAGACAAGACCTTGCAAAAAATGGACAATGAAACCATTGTTGATTTGCTTGTTCAAATCAAAGGCGTAGGCAAATGGACGGTAGAAATGCTGCTCATGTTTTCCTTGGGTAGGGAAGACGTATTTGCGGTGGATGATTTAGGTATTCAACAAGCCATGGTCAAACTCTATAAACTAGAACATTTAGACAAGAAAGAACTCAAGCAAAAAATGCTGGAACTCTCTGCCAAATGGAGCCCTTATAGAACCTATGCTTGCTTGCATTTGTGGCAATATAAGGACAACAAATAACTAGAAAGACTTCTTAAAATCAATAACTACAAACTGGAAATCAGATTTACTTTACGCTGAATTTCTGGCCGCGTTAATTACCCCAAACATGGTTCTGGTTAAGAGTTTTTCATAGACGGCTTTTAGCTCCGGTTCTATTTCTCTTCCATGCAATTGATTCAAAGCATATTGCTGTATGGTTAATAGTGGCAATACAATCTTGTCTCTCATTTGAATAGAAGCCCTACCGGCTTTGTC
>CAIZMD010000377.1 GCA_903933995.1 uncultured Bacteroidota bacterium | reverse complement strand
GGAACGGCCAACCCAACCAATTTTTCCTTTCTTAGTTACAATATTGATTACTCCTCCTGACTCTGTAGCATATTGAGGAGGAGGATTGGTCATGACTTCTATTTTCTCAATACTATTGCCTGGCAAACTCTCTAACAAGTCTTGCAATTGTTGGGCAGTTAGATCCGTAGGTTTATCATCAATTAAGATCTTGGGCTCTTTACCTTTCAATAATATTTTTCCGTTAGGATCATTACTAATCAAGGGCATATTTTTCAACAGCTCTGCGGTTGTTGCGCCGTTGCTCAAGGCGGACTCTCCCACATTATAGGTGAGTTTTCCATCCCTATTTTCAATCAAGGGCTTTTCTGAATAGATGATTACTTCACCCAAACTATTGGCAACTTCACTGAGTTTAACATCGCCTAAATTGAAATCATAGCGCTCTTCTCTCAGATAAATACTATCCATGTTTAATGTAGCAAAACCCATGGCAGACACAGTCAGTCTAAAATAACCCAAAGGCAATTGTTGAAATTCAAAACTGCCATTCTTATCTGTTATAGTCTTAGCTGTTTTGGCAGTATCCCCCATAATTTGTACAGAAACTGAAGCAAAAGGAACAGCTTTACCCGTTTTTGATTCCAAAACATTTCCCATGATGATTCCTAGCATTTTTTTCTGCTTCTGCTGTTGCGTTTGCGACAACACACCCATTGCAAAAAAAATGAATAAGAAAAATAAAAGGGTTCTAGCCATGAAAAAAGGATATTTGCGCTCTGCAAGCTATTTCAAAACCAATGGTTCCACAAAATTCTGGTACCATCGGTTGAATACCCAAAATTAACCCTTATGTACCTAGTTTATGGCATAACCAATTGTAATACGGTAAAAAAAACATTGGAATATTTTAAAACCAATGGCATCCCCTTTGAATATCACGATTACAAGAAAAAAGGGCTTAGCCCTGAAAAGCTACAAGAATGGACCAAACAAAAAGGCTGGGAGCCGCTTTTAAATAAAAAAGGCACCACCTGGCGCTCCATGGATATCTTACAGCAAAAGAAAATCAAAGACATACCTACGGCCATTGCCTATTTATTGGCCAATACCAGTGCCATTAAAAGACCCATCATTGAACTAGATGGTAAAATCATTGCCATTGGTTTTGACGAGTCTAGCTACGCTTTATTGTTTCATTAAACTATTTCAGGAATTTATGCAAGGCATTTTCTAATTCCTGACCTCTCAAATTCTTGCCTACAATGGTTCCTGTTGGATCAATTAAAAAATTGGTAGGGATTACGCTTACGCGATACATCATGGCGGGAGACCCTGGCCCATCCTGTGCGTCAATTAAATTGGTCCATACCAGTTTATCGGCCTTCATGGCCTGAATCCAATTGGCTTTTTCCTTGTCTAAAGAAACACCTAAAATGGAAAAATTTTTGTCTTTGAATTGAGCATAAGCCCTAACCAAATTGGGGTTTTCTTGTCTACAAGGGCCACACCAACTTGCCCAAAAATCAACCAATACGTATTTACCTTTAAAGGAAGAAAGAGAAACAGATTTGCCATTCACATCTTTTTGGGTAAAGTCCATGGCCTTACTACCAATGGCGCCTATTTTAGATTCCATGATACTACTCTCAATAGCTTTGGCATAAGGACCCGTTTTGGCTAGTCCATTCAACGGGGCATAATAAGATTCTAATTCAACAGCACCTCCATCATACAATGGACTCAAAACATATAAGACAAATGGGCTAACAGCGGAACCAGGTTTTGCTTTGGCAAAATCAGCTGCGTTTTTAACTACCACAGATTTTGCTGCGGTAAATTCTTGCAATTGGCTATTCCGTTTAGCTGGGTCTTTTTCTTGGTTAATACTAGCCGCTAGACTATTTAATTTGTCTTTGTAAGGAGTGAATTGCTGTTTAAAATAAGCATAATCGTCTTGGATGGGAGAACCATTAAACACCCAAGCAGCAACATTATTCAGATCTCCTGTTACAGTAACTGAGTCATTAAAAATGAAGATGTCTGTAGCTTCTTTGTATCCTTCAAAACCCAATTGATACACATCAGGCTCTGAGAGTAAGGCCTTTAATTTAAAAGAACCATTTCTTGAAATAACAGAAACGGTTGACTGCGCATTACTTCCAGATACCAAGATAACTTTGGTACTATCTTTTAAGCCCTGAATGGTTCCAGAAAGCACAAACTGTTTTTGATTGATTTGGCTAAAAGAAAATAAAGGCGCCAAGAACAGCAATAAGCTTAGAGATTTCTGCATATTATTTTGAATGTCTTTGTTTTAAAATGTCTACCACATGGTCTAATTTATAACCCTTTGCGTTGAGCAAAATAAGATAATGAAACATAAGGTCTGCCGCTTCATTCAAAAATAACTCTTCATTATTATCTTTTGCTTCTATCACCAATTCTACGGCCTCTTCTCCTACTTTCTGAGCCATTTTATTCATGCCTTTTGCAAACAATCTGGCAACATAAGATTCTTCCACAGAAGCTTTTTTGCGCAGGGCGATGATCTCTTCCAAGTAATTCAGAAAATTACTATTATGGTTTTTTTCCATCCAACAAGTATCGGCTCCAGTATGGCAAACAGGCCCCTTGGGATGTGCTTTAATCAGCAAGGTATCGTTATCACAATCAACTGCAATAGACTTGAGCTCTAAAAAATTACCAGACTCTTCACCCTTGGTCCAAAGCCTTTGTTTACTCCTACTATAAAAAGTAACCCTACCCAACTCTTCCGTTTTATGTAGCGCAGCTTCATTCATAAAACCCATCATCAATACCTTGTCTGTGTCATAGTCCTGTACAATGGCAGGCACCAATCCATCTGCATATTTTGAATAATCTATTTTCATAACCTCAATTATAATCTAATTTCAATCCCTTTTTCTTTTAAAAACAGTTTCAATTCTGGAATACCTATTTCCTTAAAATGAAAAATACTGGCTGCCAATGCAGCGTCTGCTTTGGCAATATTAAATACGTCTTCAAAATGTTCCATATTGCCCCCACCTCCAGAAGCAATAATAGGAACCGGCAAATCCTTGACCAATTGCTCCGTAATCTCTAAGGCAAATCCCTGTTTGGTTCCGTCGTGATTCATAGAAGTCAACAGAATTTCACCCGCCCCCAAATCTACGGCTTGTTTTGCCCAATCCCTACATTTGGTATTGGTTTTAACACGGCCCCCATTTAGGTAAACATACCAATCCCCATCGGCTTCCAATTTGGTATCAATGGCCAAGACCACACACTGACTTCCAAATTCTTTGGACAATTCCTTAATTAGATCCGGTCTTTTAAAGGCAGAAGTATTTACGGAAATTTTGTCTGCACCGTTTTGCAAGAGTATGTTCACGTCTTCTACACTACTAATACCACCTCCTACCGTAAATGGAATATTGATATGGTGTGAAATCCTATTGACAAGCTCACTCAATGT
>CAIZMD010000376.1 GCA_903933995.1 uncultured Bacteroidota bacterium | reverse complement strand
GAGTGACTGGAGTTCAGACGTGTGCTCTTCCGATCTACTAGAAGTAGCAATACCTGTAATGGTTAGTGGCACACCACCTTTATCATTAGCAGCTACTTCTGCACCAGGAATATAACTATACACCTCTACTAGGTTAAAGTAAAATAGTCCTCTTAGGAATAACAATTGACCCATCCAACGATCTAAATCTGCTTTTACAGGTGTTGGAGAAATACCACCGGTATTGATTGCGGCAATTGTATTGTTGATTTGGTTGATGGCTGCATAGGCCCCAGACCATATTGAGCCAGTAAAATGTGCACCTTGCACATTGTTGGCCTCATTTAATAACCTTCCTGATTTGTTGGTGGCAAAACCATTGTCAGCCAATACTTCTGGGATTGCTATCAAATCTCTGCCATATAAACGGGCAGATTTATAAGTAGCATAAATAGAAGCGATAGATGCATCAATAGCATCTTTTGAAGAAAGCGCAGTGGTTGCTTCTATGGATTGCCTTGGTTCAATCTCCAATTGTTTTTTGCAACTGGAAAAAACAAACAGCAAGGAAGCAAGCGCCAATCCTGTTTTAAATATTATTTTATTGTTCATATTTTATTCGTTTGTGTTGTTAATATTAGAATCCAACTTGAACACCCGCGGTGTAGTTCTTCGTTTGAGGAACAATACCGGTGGCTGACCCTACGAATTCAATGTCATAGCTAAACCAATCGCTTGCAGTCCAGAGGTTGGTGCCTTGAACATAAAAACGTACACTGCTCAAACCACTTTTCTTCAAAATAGAAGGAGACAAGTTATAGTTAAGAGATACGTTTTTCAAACGAACATAATTAGCCTTGAAGAAAGTTCTGCTTCCACTCTGAGCACTTGAACCTTTTGATTCTGTACCTGAGACATGATAACGAGGAAAGAAAGTAATCTGTCCTGGTGTAGTCCATCTATTATCATATGCTTCCTTTAATACGTTGATACGAGCAATATTCTCCATCATGAAGTTAGCTTGTCCATCAGAAGTATATCTACCGTATTCATATTGGAAGAAGAAATCAAGTGTGAAATTTTTGTAAGTAAGACTGTTTCTCAAACCACCTTGGTATAAAGGAATGTTTTGAGGACCAATAATCTTACGGTCTTTAGCCAATACTTGGTAAGTTAAATTTCCTAAAGTATCGTACCACATTGGTCTTCCAGTAGCAGGGTTTACACCAGCAAATTTCTGTGTAAACAATACACCCAAAGGTTGACCAACTTGAACAGAGTTGTCTCCAGGAAGAATTTTTAAACCACCATAGAGTTCTTGTACTTTGTTTTCATTGTATGCAAAGGTGAAGGCTGTATTCCAGCTAAATCCACCTGGTTTGGTTGCCTTGATAAGATCACCACCCAAAGTTAATTCAATACCCTTATTGGTTAATCTACCTACGTTAGAGGTAATGGAACTAAATCCAGTAGAGGTTTGAACTGGTTGAGAAATTAACAAGTCTCTGGTTTCTTTATTATATACTTCTAAGCTACCAGTTACACGGTTGCCGAATAAGCCAAAGTCAAGACCTAGGTTAGTAGTAATATTTCTTTCCCATTTCAAGTTAGGGTTAGCCAACTGAGAGTAAGAGATACCGGATCCACCATTGTAGATACCGCCACCACCATATAAACCAAGGGCATCAAAGTTGCCAATCTGGTCACCACCGGTACTACCGTAGCTACCACGCAATTTAAGAGAACTGATGACTTTTGAATTTTTCAAGAAATTCTCTTGGTCAATATTCCAAGCACCAGAAACTCCACCAAAAATACCGTATTGGTTACCAGAACCAAATCTAGAAGAACCATCACGGCGGAAAGTAACAGAAATTAAGTATTT
>CAIZMD010000375.1 GCA_903933995.1 uncultured Bacteroidota bacterium | reverse complement strand
TAATCAGACATGAAATCGTTTTTCTTATTCAAAGTGCGGTTTAGGTTGGGAGCAGCCAATTGAACATTGAATCCATTTAATGAATAAGCAATTCCGGCATCTACAGCCCAATTCACTACCCTTCCATTATAACCAATCACTACTGGATCTGTTGCATCGCCAATAAGGCTGTTATAATCTAACATGTCCTTGCTAAAACCTGCAGAAAAACCCATGTGCAAGTATTCATCCTCCTCTTCAGAGAGTGGAATATGATAAGCATAACTCAACAAAAAATTGGTTTGAGTAAGCAACCCAGCTGACTGACTATTAAAATTCAACCCAAGTCCCACATTATTGGGTGAACGATAATCAGCCGTAAAGGCGATGGTTTTTGGTGAACCAGTTACTTTATCCCACTGGCTTCTATAAGCTGAATTAATGATTAATTCTTGTGGCTTCATACCCGCCATAGCTGGATTGGCTAAATATGGATTAATAAAAAATTGTGTTTCAGATGGATTTAATTGTTGTGCTAAAACAGGTGTAGCAAACAGAAAAACCATGCAAATGAAAACTAGTATCGTTTTATTTAGACGCATCTTTATATTGCTTAATGTATAATGGTCAAGTAACCTTTAATGGGTTTCACATTGGGCTTATTAAATTGAATAATATAGAAATAAGCATCATCCTTTAACGGAACCCCATTCAATTTTCCATCCCATTGATTTCTATATCCTTTCTCTCTATAAACTAGTTTTCCAGCTTTGTCATAAACAGCCACTTCATTGTCGGGATATAATTCAATATTGGCAATCATCCACCGATCATTGTGACCATCACTGTTTGGCGTAAGAATATTGTTTGACTCCAAAGCATAATCCATAACAACACTAACTTTAATAGAACCGTCAGCAGTATAACCCCATTTATTTTTAACAGTTACAGCAAATTGGTCATCTTGAATAGGTCTTACAACTGGATTTTTAACCACAGAACTTCCAATCATGGCCGTTGTATTTTTCCAACGATACTCAATAGCATGAGCCGCTTCTACTTCCAATTGTGTGGTTTTTCCAAGACTCACTTGATCAGGTGAGGCTGTCACTTTTGGAAGAGGATCAATACCCAAAACAAATGTTCTAACAATGGTATCCACCCCTCCATTTGAAATACCACCATTGTCTTTGACAAGTACTTTCATAACTACATCATTACCAAAAACATCGGGTTTTAGGGTAAATAATATTTGATTATCTACCACTTTGAATGATTCGAATAAATTTGTTTTATTACTGGACAATTGAACCTCAATTGTTTGGTTCAAATCATTTCCAGCACTCATTTTGGAAAGACCAATGGCTTGTTCAGAAGTAAGATTGTATACCCGAATATCTCCCATAGCTGCAAGGGTTGGCACTTCATTGACATCAATGATGAATATATGGAATGACTTTTCACACAACAAACCTCCTTCATCGGTAACTTTAATCCTTATTTGATAATCATTTTTTTGCTCATAGTTGAAACTAGATTTACTTATTAAAACATTGTTTCTAATTTCAAAATTGTTATTATCAATAGAGCCAACACCAGATACTAATTGATAATTGTGCGTATCTCCTTCATCTATATCTGCAACATTTAAATTACCTATCTGTGATCCAGAAGGTATATTCTCCAATACTTGATAGTTACTCAAAAGAATGTCAGTTGGCGCAGAATTAAATACCAATGAATATTTTGCTGTAGCTACTCCACCAGAATTAGTACCTGTTACCAAATATTCTTGAACACCATTTCTCACGCTAGCTATTTTTCCAGAAATCAACCCAGTTTGTACATTCAATTGTATCCCTATTGGAAGCGTAGGACTAATAGTATAATTAACTACTTTACCACCTGTAGAGATCGG
>CAIZMD010000374.1 GCA_903933995.1 uncultured Bacteroidota bacterium | reverse complement strand
GAGATTGACGTATTGGTGGGTGTGAACTTATTAAGAGAAGGCTTGGATCTTCCCGAGGTTTCTTTGGTGGCTATCTTGGACGCAGACAAAGAAGGGTTTTTGCGCAATGAAAAATCATTGACCCAAACCGCAGGCAGGGCCGCGCGTAATGTGGATGGCTTTGTCATTTTCTATGCAGACAAGATGACCGAGTCCATGCAGCGAACCATTGACGAGACCAATCGCCGCCGCGAAAAACAGATTGCTCATAACTTGGCCAATGGCATTACCCCAACCACCATTATCAAGAGTAGGGAGCAGGTGTTTGCACAAGGATCTGTATTAGATATCAAGGGCTATGACCCATCCAATCCTTATGCCCTGCAACAAGATGCGCCCTTGGTTCCTTCCAAGGCAGCAGATGAGCAAGAAACTTATCAGACCATACCTCAATTGGAAAAAGCCATTAAGCAAACCAAGAAGGAAATGGAAAAAGCGGCTCGTGACTTGGACTTTATTGAAGCAGCTAGACTGCGTGACCAGATGTTCAGCTTACAAAAGGATCTGGAACAAATGAAATAGGCAATCCAGAATTCTTATATTCATAAAAAAATTCCATGCTTAAATCGCCTGCCATTCGGTTAATCATTGCGATTGCTTTATTATTAACCATTGCCACCCTTGATTTTAATATTGTTTTTGAAATATCCTTAGCTGTTTTTTATGTAATCCCTATTTTAATTTTTTCCTATCAAGACAAATATCACTTCAATTATTCTTTGATGTTTGCAGTCCTTGCTGGTATTCTCTGGGAATCAGTTGATAATTTTACGCATCCTTATTCTCATGCAATTTATCAGATTGTCAATTTTATTACAAGAGCCATTTTATTTGTTCTTGCCGCGTATGCTTCAAAGGGATATTATGAAGAGAGAAAATTATTGAAAATCATCACAGAACAAAAGGAAGAACAAGAAAAAACCAATCAACAACTAAAGGCTTCAAATAATGAGTTGAATAAATTCATAGGAATGGCAGCCCATGATATTAGAAATCCAGTTGGAGCCATCCAAATGATGTCTGAAATGCTGTTGGATAAAAATGATCTTGATTCTGAGATGCGTAATTGGATGGAGCTGGTCAAAACATCAGCCACAAATTCCTTGCAAATTTTAAACGACACTTTGAATATTAGTCAAATTCAATCCGGAACAATTAATCTAAATCTTACAGATGAAGACTTTATAAATTTTGTAAAAGAGAGTATTCAGTTAATTCAATACCAAGCGGAGAAAAAACATCAAACCATTCATTTTGAAACTAGCATCGAAAAAATAATGCTCTCATTTGACAAGAGCAGGATGACCCAAGTAGTGAATAATTTATACACCAATGCCATTAAGTATTCTCCAGCAGGAACGGCAATTATTGTAAGCGTAGACTGGGAAAATCCGGAACATCAAAAACTGCTTTTCTCTGTAAAAGACCATGGCATGGGTATTGATCAAAAGTATCACGCCACGTTGTTTAATCCTTTTACCACTACTTCTAATCAACCTACAGACAATGAATCCAAAACCGGTTTGGGCTTGGCCATTGTTAAAAAAATAGTGGAGCTCCACCATGGTTCCATTGGGTTCACCAGTGAAATAGGTAGCGGCTCCACTTTTTATTTTACGCTTCCTGTATTATCAGGTACTGCGTAGGTTTCTATTGCATTAGTACTTACTCAACTTAGCAAGTAAGGCCTTGGTTTTTGTATCCAATGTTTTCAACTGTTCCTGTACTTGTTTTACTGCTGCAGCGGTTTGTGTAGTTGGTGTCATTTCTGTTTCATGAAACACAGCAAACAATCCGGCAAATCCAGATTCTACACTAGTAGTGGTAGGCGAGGCCTGTGCACCACCACCCCTTCTGCTTGCCCTGCCTGAACCTTCCATGGTAGCCAGTTCTTGGTCAATGGCATTTAAACTGTCTTTGTTAGCAGCGGTAGTTTTTGTTTTAATACTGGCCCTTGCAGCGGTAATATTTTCTCCCAGCTTGCGCGATGCTAATCTACCTTCATAGCAGGCCAAGGACAAAGCGTGTTGCTGTTGTAAATCAATAGCACTTGCTTTTACGCGAGGATCTAGTTTTACAGTAAGGGTTTGCGTTTCTGTTTTTCCGTCAACAGTTAATTTCACCGTATAGACACCAGGCATAACCCATGGTGAATTGGCCACTTTGGGTGTGTTCTGATAAATGGCTGTCATAGGAAATTCAGCTGGTTCGTCAATAGGGGTATAGTGCATATCCCAAAGAAAACGGTGTGCACCTGCTGCAGCACTCAAGATCTGTTGTGGTCGAATCCAATAAAGCGGAATATTTACATCTGGAATAGCATAGGGTTTGTCCTTGCTGCTATACTTGCGAATAGATTTTCCTGCAGCGTCAACAATTTCTAAGCTAACATCGTTAGCGGATTGAGACAAATGATAATTGATGATGGCGCCATCGGGTGGATTTTCACCTCCTGGTTCTTCCTGTGGAATAGGCGTGTCTGTATTCATATTCCAACGCACGCGAATAGCTTGTTGTGGTTTGTACAAAACCGTTTTTGCATCCAAGGTTTTGCTACTCAATTGACGTAGCGGTGAAATATCATCCAAGATCCAGAAACCCCTTCCGTGAGTACCCAAGACCAAATCATCATCCTTGATCACCAAATCACGAATAGAAGTAGCGGGCATATTTAAACGCAAAGACTGCCAGTGTTCACCATCGTCAAAAGACACGTAAACCGCGTTTTCTGAACCAGCAAACAACAATCCTTTTCTAATAGGGTCTTCACGTACCACGTTAATGGGTTCGTTATCGGGTAGACCATTGGTAATTTTTTTCCAAGTCTTTCCTCCGTCATGGGTTTTGTATGCATAAGGATGCATATCGTCACAACGAATCCGATTCACGGCAGCATAAACCGTATTGGCATCAAAATGACCAGCATCCATTAAGGAGACTTTGCTCCAAGAAGTAATTTCTGGAGGTGTCACGTTTTTCCAATTCTTACCACCGTCACGGGTTACTTGAATATAACCGTCATCGGTTCCGGCCCAAATGGTATTGATGTCTTTGTAAGAAGGTGCTACCGTGTAGATCACACCACGTCTGGGCATGGTTTTCATTTCTTCAGTGGTATACACACCCACACTGGCTGGGATATCCCAAGACTCACGCGTGAGGTCTGGACTAATGGTCTGCCAACTGTTTCCACCATTGGTGGTTTTGAACAAGACATTACCAGCAAAGAAAAGGGTCTTTGGATCAAGCGGTGAAAACAACACCGGCGCGGTTCTTACCCAACGGTATTTGCCAGAACGGATGCCTTCTGGTCCAATATTCTGTACCTGTCCGGTGCGTTTGTCAAATTTGGTAATCTTGCCCCCGTAAATAATATTGGGGTCTAGCGGGTCTGGTGCAACATAACCATATTCCTCTACACCAACTGGATGCCATTCACGCAATCCAATCTGACCATCGTTTCCTCTTGAAGAAATACCCACCGAGCCACTTTCTTGTTGACCACCATAAACATTATAGGGAAAACTATTGTCCGTAATCACATGGTAAAACTGTGCGGTTGGTTGGTTGTACCAAGAAGAAAATGTTTCACCCCCATTCACCGTTACAATCCCACCCTGATCACAAGCAATCAACATGATTTTGGGATTATTGGGATTGATCCAGATTCTGTGGTAGTCATCGCCCCCTGGGGCACCCTTAAATCCAGTCCAAGTCTTTGCCCCATCGGTTGATTTCCAAGTAACCACATTGGCGCTATACACAATATCTGCATTGGTGGGATCCACTTTTACTTCTGCAAAATCACTTCCCCTTCCCCAATACCTGCCGTCTGCACTCATCAACTGCCATGACTCTCCTGCATCATCACTTCTATAGATGCCGCCATACTTTCCTGCGTCAACAGTAGCGTATAATCGATTACTATTGGTAGGTGCAATGCCAAAACCAATCCTACCCAGGCCCTGCTCGGGTGTAGGTAAACCCTTGGTCAATTTTTTCCAAGTATTTCCACCGTCTGTTGATTTGAACAAACCACTTTCTGGTCCATTCCATTGTCCGTTTTCCCAAGGTCCCTGTCTACCAGCCCAGAGATCAGCATATAGAATATTGGAATTATTGGGATCAAAATTTACCTGAACGGCACCCGTATTCTCGTCCTTGTACAAAAC
Source organism: uncultured Bacteroidota bacterium (assembly GCA_903933995.1). Lineage (GTDB taxonomy): Bacteria > Bacteroidota > Bacteroidia > Chitinophagales > Chitinophagaceae > Sediminibacterium. The sequence continues at coordinate 725 of CAIZMD010000374.1, read as the reverse complement.
CCGCTCCCAGGTTTTACCACCATTCAAACTTCTGTATACCCCGCGCTCGGTATTGGGTCCATAAGGATGGCCCAAGACAGCCACAAATATGCGGTTCTCGTCTTTGGGGTCAATGATGATGTCACCAATCTGTTGACCATCGTTCAAACCCATATTGTTCCAGGTCTTTCCGCCATCGGCAGATTTGTATACGCCATCACCCACAGACAAGTCCGGTCTTTGAATGCCTTCTCCGCAACCCACATAGATCACATTGGGATTGGATTCTGACACAGCAATATCGCCCACGGAACCCGTGCGCATTTTGTCAAAAATGGGTTTCCAAGTACGGCCATAGTCATTAGATTTCCAGACACCGCCGTTGTTTACACCAATGTAAAAAACCGAAGGCTGGCTGGGAACACCCACTGCACCTACGGTTCTTCCACCTCTGTGTGGACCAATCATTCTGTACTTCATGCCTGTTAAATAGGCATCAGAAAAAGGTTGTGCAAATAATTGCCAACTGCAGCATAGTGCAATAGCCAATAGGCCGATGAAACGGCGATTGGTTGGTTTTGGTTGAATCATCTTGAAAGGATAAATGAAAAGATATCCTAAGATACAAAACCTACACTATTCTTTGTCTACCTCGTGTTTGCTATAAGCATCCATGAGTTTTTTCTGTACTTCCATAGCAACCGGTGCATAGGAATGGAATTGCATGCTAAATCTTGCCCTTCCCT
>CAIZMD010000373.1 GCA_903933995.1 uncultured Bacteroidota bacterium | reverse complement strand
CTGAATATTATTTCCATTGGTATTATTAGTACTTACCAAACTAGTGGTTTGCAAAGAAGTTCCAAGGGTATAATTGATTTTCTTCTGGTTGCTTCTCCAAGAAATTCCGCCTCCACCATATTCAAAATTGTTATTGAAGTCATTGCTTTGCAATTTGTTCAAGAGATCATATTTGCCTGTTGCGGCATTATAATCAAAGGCTTTTCTAACACTTGTACCCTTAGAACTATTATAAAAAACACTGAATTCAAGAAGCGATTTTTTTCCAACAGGCTCTGTGTAAATTAGGTTGCCCCCAAAGCTGCTGCTATGTGCGTCTCTACTATTTCGTTGATCGGTAATACTATCTTTTAAAGAAATACCAGAAACATAAAAACTATTCTTGTTCAACAGCGCACCAGTTTGAGTACTAGTATTGTCATTCCAATTGAGATTAGAAGAAATGGTTCTTCCCTTCTTTTTAGTCTTTGCCTATACTGTGCATTGGTGACCCAATTGGTAGCTTCTGACCTTGTACTACTCTCACTGCTACCGTCATTGATTCTTACCCCTTTTGCATCTGTACTCACATATTGACTGCTACTATTATTATCATTTTGCTGAAGGGTAATTTGGGGCATAATTTTAAAAGAAATAAAACTGTCTACTTTTTGATCAATACTAAAATTAGCCCTTTGCTGCTGCACCCTTTTTTGACCCGTACTATTAGAAACATAATCAAAACTATTTCCGGGAAGTAGGTTCTGTCTATTCGTACTTCTATCTGTGCTCAGGTCAACATCAGAAGCTATAAAAGACCCATTCACATCCGTTTTCTTTTTCCAACTATCGTTAAAATTAATCCCACCAGCAAAGGTTTTGGCCACCCCTTGCTGGTTCTGTCCTAGTCCAGAAATGGGCAATCCATTGTCATCCCCACCACCTATTTTAATATTGATTCCACCACCAGCACGCATACCTCTTGAAAGTTCTCCAGAAAAATTGAGCACATCATTAATGCTAAACCCTTGGCGGTTGGTATTATTGGCCATACCCAACAATGAGATCTGTTGGTCTCCATTAAATTTATTGATATTGGTCTGCGCGTCAAAACGCTGATCCGTTCCTACGCCAGCAGCAACTTTGCCAAACAGCGATTTATTCCTGTCTTTTTTGAGTTTGAGGTTGATGGCTTTTTCAGATTGACCATCGTCCACTCCTGTAAAAGCAGCCCTATCAGATTTCTTGTCAAAAACCTGCACTTTATCTACTGCATCTGCGTCTAGATTCTTGGTAGCTAGTTTTGGATCACCTGTAAAAAATTCTTTCCCATTGACCAATACCCGATTGATTTTTTGTCCATTTACACGCACCGTTCCATCGGCGTCCACCACCACACCAGGCAGTTTCTTGAGCAGGTCTTCTACAACAGCATTGGGTTGGGTCTTAAAATTTTCAGTATTGAATTCAAGTGTATCGTTGTTCATGACAACGGGTGCCCGTTTGGCATTTACCGTAACAGCAGAAGCGCTGTTCACATCTGTCATAGCCATGACACCTAGATTAACTGTCTCTCCCTCTTTCAAATTAATAGGCACCCAAACAGGCACAAATCCCACATAGGAAGCAGATACCAAATAGTTGCCTTTGGCGATATTCTTTATTTGAAATCCACCCGTTGAGTCGGCCCTCATAAAACTAATCAAAGAAGAATCCTTTGCCTGAACTAGTGATATGGTTGAATAGGAAAGTCCACGCTT
>CAIZMD010000372.1 GCA_903933995.1 uncultured Bacteroidota bacterium | reverse complement strand
TTGTCAGAAAATTTGAGTAGGGTTAGTGCTTCAGCAGCCAAACGGGTTTTAATTTCATCGGTTTTTAGATTGAGGTCTGCCACCAAATGATTGGTATCAATCACTGATTTTTGGTTCAAACCCAAATGGTATTTTACCAATAATACTTTTTTTACTTTTTGGTCAATGATGTCCCAGCTCAATTTGCCAGAATCAATGGCTTGTTTAATAGCGGTAATGCTGCCTGGGATATCGCCGGGAAGGCAAAGCAAATCATTACCCGCAATCAGGGATTGTGCAGATGCTGCTCCTTTTGGAAAAAACTTAGCCACACCTTGCATTTCTAAAGCGTCTGTAAATGAAATGCCCTTATAGCCCAATTCTTCTCTAAGTAATCCATTAATGGTTTTGGGAGAAAGACTGGTAGGAAGGTTTGCCGTAGTGTCAATGGCAGGAATAGACAAATGCGCCACCATTACAGATCCAACATTTGCTTTAATCATTTCTCTAAATGGATAGAGTTCTAATTCGTCTAATTGTTGTTTGGTTTTGTAAATAATGGGAAGGTCTTTGTGAGAATCAACCGCCACGTCTCCATGTCCGGGAAAATGCTTGGCCGATGCTAGAACCCTAGAAGCTTCCATTCCCTTCATGTATTGAATACCATAGAGCGCTACTTTGTATTTGTCTTCTCCAAAACTTCGGTCATTGATCACCGGATTGAGTGGATTATTATTGATGTCTACATCAGGCGCAAAATTTACCTGAATTCCCAAACGCTTGCATTGTTCCCCTACAGCTTTACCAAATTCAAAAATCAATTTTGAATCACTAACAGCACCCATCATCAATTGTCTTGGATAATTGATCACAGAATCTAAACGCATACCCAGACCCCATTCTCCATCAATGGAAATCATCAGAGGTGTCTTGCTAATTGACTGATAAAAATTGGTCAAATTAGCTTGCCTAACGGGGCCTCCCTGGAAAAAGCATAGACCCCCTACATTGTATTTTTTAATTAAATCTGTTACTTCTTTAACGTGCTCGGGCCCAAGATTGCTATGTGCCCTAATAATCATCAACTGTGCAATCCGTTGGTCTTTGGAGAGTTTTCTAAATTGTTGTTTGACCCATTTTTTTGCCTGAGGCGTTTCTTCGTAAAACGATTGTGCCAAAAGGGAATTGGCTGAAAAAAGCACCAAGCAAAGGACAATAACAATATTAAATTTCTTCATATAGCAAAGTTGAAACTACAAGATAAACATTCTGAAAATAAAAAGCCGCCCAACTGGTGTGGGCGGCTTCTAAGTAGTTGTATTTGAATTAAGCTTCTGCTTCTTCAGCAGCATCATCTTCCACTTCTGTCAATACAGGGTCAATATTGTTTGCGGTTAAAATGCCAAACCATTTTACCATTTTCTTCAAGTCACTGGCATACACACGTTCAAAGTCAATATCGGCATATACTTTCTGAAAATAAGCTTTTACAGCTGCAGGATCCTTTTCAGAAGGTTGGGCTTCCGAACTATTCTTCATAGCTTGAAACACTTCTACCAGGTTCACATTTTCGCGAATGGTATATACTTCAATACTCTCTAGGTGAGAGAAATTATGCACGCGGCTGCTGACAAATTTTGTTGTCTTATCGTCTAGTGATTTTACAATGGCACCATCAGTTTTGCTACCTACTAGTTCAAATAAACCGGATAAGCCGGTAATAGAAATCAGTTTACTATACTCCATTATTGATTGTTTAAGAGCTGCAAAGTAAAGATAAAAACAAGGAACTCCCAGTTTACAATTCTTTTATTGCCTATTTCCAGTGTTCAAAACCATATCCAGTCTGGCTTTCAGGTCTTCATAAGGCGTAAAACCCCTTGCCAATAAATGGAATTTATTATCTCCCATATGCAACAAAACGCAGGGAAATCCGGTAACCTGCAACTGTTTGCAGAGCTGAAATTCGTAGCGGGCTTGCTCTAAATAGGTCTCACTAGCTAATTTTTCATAAAAGTCATCGGCATCTATACCCCATTTTTCTAGTAAATGCCTATAAGCTTCTTTATCTGTAAGATCCCGGCCTTCAAAATGTAGGGCATATTGCAATTGTGCAGCAAATTCTACTTGATTTTCAGGGAATTGCTCCTTAAAAATGCAGAGGGCAATAGCGGGCATTTCAGAATTGGGAAACCAATCACTTTTGTCTGGGTTATTAATATGCCAGAGATAATCTTCTCCAAATTTGATTCCTGTAGTGGCTTCCACTGTCTGATAAGCTTGTTGAATATAGCCAGCTGTTACACTAATAGGTACAGGTGTTTCAGGTAGTATCATGCCTCCGGAAAGTACTTCCATAGGTAAGATAGTGGCATAATCAAGTGCAATTCTTTTAATCACGGGGCTAAAACCATAGCACCAGCCGCAATAAGCATCATAACAATAGTAAAGCGTAGGATTCATGGTTCAAAGATATATTTTTCTAACTTCGCGTTTCTAGAACGGAATTGCCGTTCCTTAAAATTGATACTATGCCAGGTTTTGAATTGTTTGGTGCTGAAGAAAGAAAAGAAGTAAATGATGTGCTGGAAACAGGCATTTTAATGCGTTATGGATTTGATGGACCTAGAAAGGGCATCTGGAAGGCATTGGAATTAGAAAAAGCCATTACTGAAGTGTTTGGATGTGATTATGCACAGCTAACCAGCAGTGGTACTGCTGCACTCACAACCGCTTTAAGTGCACTTGGTGTTGGATATGGAGACGAGGTAATTATGCCATCTTTCACATTTGTGGCCAGTTTTGAAGCCGTGTTAAGCGTAGGAGCTGTGCCTGTTTTGGTAGATATTGACGAGACCCTTACTTTGAGCCCAGCTGCTGTGGAAGCCGCCGTTAATCCCAAAACAAAATGCGTAATGCCCGTGCACATGTGCGGAAGCATGGCAGATTTAGACGCTTTGAAAGCCATCTGTGAAAAACATGGTTTGATATTATTGGAAGACGCTTGTCAAAGTATTGGAGGAACTTACAAAGGAAAGGCCTTGGGTACCATTGGTGACGCGGGTACATTTTCTTTTGACTTTGTAAAAACCATTACCTGTGCGGAAGGCGGTGTGGTGATGACCAATAAAAAAGACATTTTTGTCAAGAGTGATGGCTACACAGATCATGGACACGACCACTTAGGTGTAGACCGTGGCGCAGACCTGCATCCTTTTATTGGGTATAATTTTAGGATCTCTGAACTGCATGCAGCAGTTGGTTTGGCCCAGATTAGAAAACTGGATGGGTTCTTGGCAATTCAAAAGAAAAATAACAAAGCACTAAGGGCGTATTTAGAAGCCATTCCAGAAATCAGTTTTAGAAAAGTGCCTGACGAAGCTGGTGATAGCTGTAGTTTCTTGAGCTGGTTTTTACCCTCTGAAGCCATTACCAAAGCAGTGGTTGCCGAATTCAAAGAACAAGGCATTATGGCCGGAAATTTCTATTGGTTTGTCAACAACTGGCACTATATCAGTAAATGGGATCACTTAAAAGAAGCCACTACTTTAAATGGGATTAGTGCTCCTCAAAAACAAGCCCTACTTGGATTACAGCAGCAACAGTTTCCTGCAAGCGATGCGGTCATGAGCCGTTGCATTTCTACTGCCATTAGTTTGGTTTGGACAGAAGAGCAAATCAAAGAGAAAGGTGAGAAAATGTCAGCTGCCATTAAAAAAGTATTGGCTCAACAATAAGATTATTGTCTTTTCTTGCCTTCAAGGGCATCAACATATTCCATGCTACCCAATCGGAAGCGAAAAGGAATTTTTGTGTGCTTTTCCAATTGCAATTCTGTTCTGCAGAAAAAAGCTAAGTTCTTGCTATAGATATTTTGAGGAATGCTGCGAATGGAAAAATATTTTAAACTATCTGCAAATGGGGGTTTGCCTGTAGGGAATAGTTGCTGGGCATGGCTTTTGCCTGCTGTAATTAGCAATAAATTCACAAACAAACAAATTGGTTTCAAGTGCTTCTTAGTTTTATTTGTATGTAAATTTACAGCCGAATAAGTTAAGAATTACCTATTAATAAAAGGAAATCTAAGCGCGGAACAAATACGGAACAATGTCTTTAAGCCAGTCCCTACAACAGAAACTATTACAAAAACTGTCTCCCCAGCAGATACAGTTGATGAAGCTGTTGCAGGTGCCCACTGCCAATTTAGAAGAAAGAATCAAGGAAGAATTAGAAGAGAATCCAGCACTGGAAATGGACGAGGAAGGACATGAAGCCGAGTTTGGAGAAGATTTGCAAGATGATTTTGAGGGTCCAACCGATGAATCCATGGATGGGAGTGAGGAGGATTATGAGAATGCAGACATGACCGAATATATTGTAGATGACGATGGTGAAATTGCAGACTACAAAACTAGGGATGATAATTATCCTGAAATGGATGATCAGAAAGTGATTCCAATTAGGGTAGAGACCAGTTTTCATGACATGGTCATAGACCAATTGGGGATGTTGGAATTAGACGAACGCAGTTTTAAAATTGCGGAGCAGATTGTGGGTAGTTTAGACGATGACGGATACCTGAGAAGAGAATTGAGTTCTATTGCAGATGACCTTGCTTTTAGACAAAGTATGATGGTGGAAGAAAAAGAAATTGAGGCTCTCATTAAAGAGATTCAGCAATTTGATCCACCCGGTGTTTGCGCCAGAAACTTGCAAGAGTGTTTGTTGTTACAGTTAGAGCGAAAATTAGGAGAGGGGAAATCTGTGGCATTGGCCGTGCAGGTTTTGAGTAAATACTTTGAAGAATTTACCAAGAAGCACTACGAAAAAATTCAGCGCAACTTGAATCTGACTGATGAACAAATTAAAGAAGTCATTAATCAGATCATCAAACTGAATCCAAGACCAGGTGGAAATATTGGAGAAATTAATAAGGCAGAAACTTATATTATTCCTGATTTTTTTGTCTTGAACAATAATGGAAGACTTGAGCTCACATTGAATGCAAGAAATGCACCTGATTTGCGTGTAAGTGAGGGATATAGAGACATGCTCAAGGATTATGAGAAAGGATCCAAAACTGATAAACGTCAAAAAGAAGCAGTTCTCTTTATCAAGCAAAAAATAGACTCAGCCAAATGGTTTATAGACATGATTAAACAGCGTCAAGAAACGCTGATTAATACCATGAGTGCCATCATCAGTCACCAACAAGAGTTTTTCTTAACTGGAGATGAGACTACCATGCGCCCCATGATTTTAAAGGATATTGCAGAGATTACCGGGTTGGATATTAGTACCGTAAGCCGTGTGGCCAATAGCAAATTTGTACAAACCGAATTTGGTACCTATCGGCTTAAATTCTTTTTCTCAGAATCACTCAGTACCGACAGTGGGGAAGAGGTTAGTACCAGAGAAGTAAAGAAGATTTTGAGTAATATGATTGAGTCAGAAGACAAGCACAAACCGCTGAGCGATGAATTGTTGACAGATATGCTTCAAGAAAAAGGGTATAATATTGCCAGAAGAACCGTAGCCAAATACCGCGAACAACTTAATGTGCCGGTAGCAAGGTTGCGTAAGGAATTGTAAAATAACATCATGGATCAAACTATTACTCAAAGTGAAGGATTAGGGCAAAAAAGCTTGAAGGGGGCAGCCTCTTTTATCTCTTATGCATTTCATCCCATCTTTATTCCTACTTATGTATTCCTGTTTTTGATGTGGCAGTTTCCTTATGAATTTGCGGGTATTACTGAATGGCAATTGAAAATGCGTTTTTTTGGGGTGTTTTGGCTAACCGCTTTTTTTCCAGCATTTGCTGTATTTCTTTTGTGGAGATTGGGTTTTAGTAATAGCATTTTTCTGCGCACCCAAAAAGAGCGGATTGTACCCTATGTAATCAGTATGTTTTTTTACTGGTGGATGTATTATTTAAGCCGCAATTTTCAAGACCAGCCGATTGTTTTGAAATTCTTTTTCATGGGTATTTTTCTGTCAACCGTTTTTGGATTAATCCTGAATAATTATTTCAAAATTAGCTTACACGGAATGGGTATTGGGGGAGCTGCCGCTGCAATTGTGTTATTCTCTATGCATTATAATACTCCCATGGGTGGCTTAATCAGTGTAGCTATTTTATTAGCTGGACTAGTCTGTACAGCCAGATTTTTAGTAAGTGACCATACCAATAAAGAAATCTATACCGGTTTATTGGTAGGAGTGGGTTGCCAAATTTTTGCCTACTGGTTT
>CAIZMD010000371.1 GCA_903933995.1 uncultured Bacteroidota bacterium | reverse complement strand
GGAACAAACCAATAGTAAGGGGGTACTTACCAGGTCTGATGGCCAAGTGCAGGCAGACAATGAAGTAAAAAAGAATTACCTAGACTTCTTTCCTAGCGCCGCTATTACTTATACCATTAATCCTAAACATACCTTGAACCTAACTTATAGCAGAAGAATTGACAGACCTTCTTATCAAGACCTGAATCCTTTTGAAAATAAGTTAGACGAGTTAACCTATGAAAAAGGAAATGCTTTTCTTCGTCCACAATACACAGATAATATAGAATTGGCACATACTTTCTTGTCTAAAATTACTACTACCCTTGGCTATAGTTATGTCAAAGACTTTGCCACACAAACCACGGATACCATTGGTAACGCCACATTTGTACAACAGAAAAATCTGGCCGTTCAACAAATCTATAGTTTGACTGTGGGTTCTCCTTTAAACTTTGCTAAATGGTGGAATGGCTATGCCAATATCTATTATAACTACCAGGTATTTGATGGTGAAATTGGTGCAAGCAAAATACATACTGAGATACCTACCTATGGCGCCTATATGCAAAACAGTTTCACTTTGGGTAAAAACTATACGGCCGAATTGAGTGGCTGGTTTAGCGGACCCAGTGTTTGGGGTGCTACCTGGATGACCAAACCCCAAGGTGGTGTTGACTTAGGTGTACAAAAACAATTTATGGATAAGAAAGCAACTGTAAAACTAAGTTTCACAGATATCTTCCTTACCAGTCCTTGGAAAGCTACCAGCAATTTTGGTGGACTTTATATCAATGGCGGTGGTTATTGGGAAAGTCAAACGGTTCGTTTGAATTTCACCTATCGCTTTGGAAGCAACCAAGTAAAAGCTGCTAGACAAAGACAAACCGGTTTAGAATCAGAATCCAAAAGGATCAAATAAGATCCAATATCCCAAAATAAAAGGCTGGCTCAAAATATGAGTCAGCCTTTTTTAATTACACGGTTCATCAATCTTGTACAGATGAATGATATTGAAACTCTTCAATAATTATTATTTACTCATCAAGAGGTTCACCAAATTCCTAGCGGCTTTGCCATTTTCAAAATCAGCAGGCAGGTAAAAATGTTCAATGTATTCATTGTATAACCAAGGGTCACCAATGACCAGTACATAACCCTTACCATATTTGGCTTCTGCAATCAGAGTCTGACCATTTTCTGTAAGAATGGCTTTGGCAGGACCTTCTAGCGTAATGGGTGCTACTTCTTTTAAGAATACTTTGGATACGCCTGCAAACAATGCATGGTTGGGTAAATTAATAGAAGCGCAACTATTAAAATTTCTGGGCTTACCTTTTTCAGATAATTCAGGATGCAGGGTCTCGTGTGTGAACTGCATGCCAAAATATTTTGTGAGTAGTCCAATGCTATCTAGTTCTGCATTCTTATAGTTGTTGGCCATTAATAAGAATACCCCACCCTGTTTTACCCATGCAGCAATACTGGCAGCCGTAGTTGCATCCATGTATTTGGGATTAGTAGATTCATCCTTTGTGTCAGGATCTACCATAATAAAAATATCGGCATTCTTCAGAGACTGCTTTTCTGGTTTGGTGCTAAGCGTAGAAAGCACGCCCCCCTTGGCTTTAAACAGATCACCAAACTGCGAGAAACCACTCATGGCCGTATCGGTCCAGAGATAGTGAAAGGGTAAACCCGTTTTAGCATTGGTTTCATTGTTGTAATAATTGTCAAGTACAACGCGTTTTTGGGCAGCAACAGACAAGCACAAACTTGTTAGGCTAAAAATAGAAAATAGTAATTTTTTGTTCATACTGTATTGATTAATCTTAGTTGATTTTTTGATGACCATAAAAATTTTGGAACCCACTATAATGCTCCATCAATTGTTGACTTGGTAGATTTTAACGGCGCTAAGGATTTGTAATGTACGGCAGACATTTTAATCACCACAGGATTGGGCCATTTGTTATTGGTATACAATCTATGACCATTGACAGCACTAATTAAAAACCCAGCATTGGTATCTTGAAAACGCAAACCAGCATCAAAGCCTTCTTTGTATTCCAATAATTGACTATCATAACCCAGAATGGAAACCTTGGTGTTTGGGGTTGGTTTAATTTGTCTGAGTACAAGCTCTTTTCTATCGCCGTAAGGCCATTGGGTTCCACCTGGCACAAATGCAAAGACCGTATTGCTGTCCTTTGCCGAACGGGTAAACCAAATGGCCCCCTCCTTGGTAATGGCAAATGGTCTAACTGTGTGCACACTTTCTTCATTTACAAAATTCCACAAAGCCAATTCGCGCAATAATGCTTCCTGTTCTATTTGAATTTCCCCATTGGGTTTTGGCCCTACATTTAACAACAAATTGCCTCCTTTTGCTCTAGTTTCAATGAGCATATTAATCATCTCTGTTCCGGTCTTTTGTGGATCATTGGTAGGTTTGTATTGCCAGTCTGTTCCCATGGTAAAACAGGCTTCCCAAGGACCAGGAATGGGTTTGTCTGGCAGGTTCTGCTCTGGTGTTTTCATCTGCCCCCTAGTCACTACAATTTCAGGTTGCAATTGCCAAGCATATTCTTTTAAACCCTCTGCTGGACCGTCTAAGAATAAGAGGTCAATTTTTCCATAATTGGTCAATAGCTCTTTTAATTGAGCTTTGTCTAAATCCATCAAACCCTTGTTATTGGCGGGATAATGCATGGGATGCTGGGTTCTTCCAATAGGTATTTTCTGTTCATACAAATAATGAAAATCTTCTGGAGAAAAATAAAATCCAATGGCTATCCCCTGCTTTCTAAATGCTTCTACAATGGCTTTGGTAATATCTTTTCCAAAGGGCGTTTGTGTAATACTGAACTCCGTAGTTTTGGTGGGCCACATGCAAAAGCCACTATGGTGTTTGGTGGTAAAGACCATGTATTTCATCCCCGCCAATTTGGCTAAGGAAGCCCATTCATCCGGTTCAAATTTTTTGGGATTGAATGTAGCAGGCAAATCCTTAAAATATTTTTCTGCATATGCTGGAGAAGCTCCCGCCAAGGAATGACTGATTACGCTTCCCAATGAAACATCTACACCCCAGTGGATGAACATACCAAAACCCATATCCTGAAACCATTGCTCGCGCGATGTTTGATTGGCCATTTGCGCCTGTTGCGATTGCCCTTGTAGCAAAAGCATGCACATGGCTACTACAAGAATCCATTTATTTACCTGCAGATGAAAATTACTTGTTTTATGCGTTTTCATTTTTATGGCGTTCATTCTTGTACAAAATTGGGTTAAACCTATTTCAAGTATTCAAGATAACTGTGTTGCTAATTGAATAAAGTCTATTCTTCAAAAAGCAATTGTAAGTCTCTGATTTGTGGGGCTGCTTTAGCTTGTAAAACAGTTAGTCTAAATACCTGTGCTTTAACGGGATCAAATGTTTTAAATGCGGATGATCCCAAACCCTTTCCTTCTACCAAGGTCTTCCATTCAGTACCAGATTGGTATTCCAATTTGTATTGTTGAATATTGCCACCTGCTTCAGCTGCGGCCATAGCACCAATACTATAAGACTTACCCAAATCAATTTGCAACCAAGCTGTCTTTTGGTCTGCTACAGCTTTCCAAACGGTTTTACCATCGCCATCTAAGATATTAGAAGGACTAAATTTTTCTGAATCTTGAGAGGAAGCAGTGGCTGTTTTTCCAGTGGAAGGTATGGGCTCATTAATGGACAACTGAACAGGTCCATTAATGTCTAAAGCAATGACCGTTGCAATAGAATCAGGAGCTGTTTTGGGTAATTGCAAAACAGCGTATAGTCCATCTCTACTAATGCCAATCTTAGTTTTTTTGTCTGTTAACAATTGCGCTTTGGCAATGGCATTGTTCATAGGAATTTTTAACTTTCCATCTGCAGGCCATTCAAAAACATGCAAGAACAATTTGTTGTTTTTCTGGGT
>CAIZMD010000370.1 GCA_903933995.1 uncultured Bacteroidota bacterium | reverse complement strand
GGCTCTAATGAACCAATGAATGGATGCTTGTTTAAGTTTCATGCCTAATAAATGAACAAGTGGTAAACGGGTGCAAGTTATAGCATTTAACCAATACCCCTGTTCCAACTTTGATATCGAATGTAAGGAAATGTTCCATTTTTCAAAAAAACAGTTATCAAAATTTGTTAACTCACGGTTCTTGGCTTCACTGCCTTATTTTTACACGCATATGCTGTATTTTAATTGGAATGATAGTGTGAATTTGCTGAAAAAGCTGACCATCAGGCGTTTCTGGAATGCTTTGAAGGTTTATTCCAGCTTTCAACTTACCAAATTAACTGGCAAACCAGTTCAATGGGGCTATCCCATTTCCATCTCATTTGAACCAACTACTTCTTGCAACTTACGTTGCCCGGAATGCCCAAGCGGTCTCAGGGCATTTACCAGACCTACTGGCATGCTAGAAAAAAGCTTTTTTAAGCAGACCATTGATGAAATTCACCAGGAATTATTATACCTGATTTTTTATTTTCAAGGGGAACCCTATTTGAATCCTGATTTTCTTGCGATGGTCCAATATGCCCATGAAAAAGGTATTTACACGGCTACTTCAACCAATGCTCACTATTTGACAGATGAAAAAGCCAAACAAACGGTAGAAAGTGGGTTAGACAGGTTGATTATCTCTATTGACGGAACCACACAGGAAGTATATGAACAATATAGGGTTGGAGGAAAACTAGATAAAGTGATGGAAGGGGCACGCAATATTGTGAAATGGAAAAAAGCCCTGAATAGTAAGACACCTTTTGTTTTTTTCCAATTCTTAGTGGTCAAACCCAATGAACACCAAATTGAACAAATCAAGGCTTTGGGAGCATCCATTGGGGTAGACCAAGTAAGATTTAAAACGGCCCAAGTCTATGATTTTGAACAAGATCCTAATAACCTGGTACCCAGTATTGACAAATACAGTAGGTATAAAATAGGAAAAGACGGAAAAAGGATGGTCAAAAGTGGCTTAAGCAACCATTGTTGGAAGCTTTGGCACGCCAATGTGATTACCTGGGACGGACTAGTAGTACCCTGTTGTTTTGACAAAGACGCCATGCACCAATTGGGTAATTTGCATACCCAAAGTTTCAAAGAAACCTGGAACAATAGCAATTACCAACAATTCAGAAAAGAACTAAGCACTAGCAGAAAACAGATAGACATATGTGCTAACTGCAGTGAAGGCTTGAAAGTCTGGGAAGATTAGCTGATAAATATCATACTGATTTATTCTTAATATCAAAGTTCTATGCAATTCACCACACTAACTTTGCCTAAGAACTGAGCCCCGAACCAAAACCCGGTCCTTCTACTACCATGGGAATAGATAAAGAAATACAAACACAGAATTTTCGGAATGAATTTCAGAAAGTGGGTGTAAACATTATTTTCACCGCTAATTGGTTTACAGAAAGATTCAAGCAGATCTTGGATGAATATGATATTACCAATCAACAATTCAATATTCTACGGATTTTGCGTGGCAGCAAACGCCCATTAAGCACCCTACAAATTAGGGATCGCATGCTTGACAAAATGAGTGATACCAGCCGAATTGTAGACCGTTTGGTCAAAAAAGAATTGGTTGAAAAAGCAGTTTGTGAAGCGGATAAACGCTTAGTAGACATACGCATTACCGATAAGGGAATGGCTTTGTTACTGGAATTGGACAATAGAAATGAGGATACGGACAAACTACTAAGTGGTCTTGAT
>CAIZMD010000369.1 GCA_903933995.1 uncultured Bacteroidota bacterium | reverse complement strand
TTAACCTGTTTTATTTGATTGATGACAAAAGGGAAAGGATAGAATTGCTGGGCGATGTTTATGAAGTAAAATCCCTTGGTCTCCAATTTACACAAGCAGAAATACTTAGTGAATTAAAAGACCATCCTGACAGATTTAGTGCCAACGTCATATTAAGAGGCGGTTTTCAGGAAACGGTGTTACCCAATATTGCTTTTATTGGCGGTGGGGGAGAACTAGCCTATTGGTTAGAGTTAAAAGCTGTTTTTGAAAAAGTGGGTATTCCATATCCTGTTTTGATTTTAAGAAACTCCTTTTTACAAATTTCTGATGATCAATACCAACAAATGAAACGCTTAGACATTGGTGTTGAATCCCTGTTTCAAGATGGGTTGTCTTTATTGAATCAACACGTAAAAAAGCTATCCCAACACCAGTTGGAAATTGGTACTGAAATGGAAGCCATTAGGTTGGTTTACGAACAACTTAAAACAGTTGTAGCTAAAGTGGATGCTACCTTGGAAGCCCATGTAGCTGCTTTAGAAACTAAGTCAGCCAAGCGTTTGAAAGAATTGGAGAAAAAAATCTTAAGAGCAGAGCGATTACATCATGATACTGCTACAAGGCAAATTAATAATTTGATAACGGCTTTGTTTCCTGGTAATTCACTGCAAGAGCGGGTCTTAAATATGGCTACCTATTATGGAAGATTTGGAAAGTCTTGGATGCAAATTATCTACCAAGCTTCACCGGCTTTAAACATGAACTTTACAGTGATAGTAAAAAGTTAATCCTATTTGTCAAATTCATTTGGCCAATCTTGTTGCAGGTTTTTAATTTTCTGTTCTACTTCTGATAACATGGAGGCTTTATAGGCAATAACAGCATCACCTGTTTTCTGGTCAAACGCACCAATTATTTCTGCCGCCAAAATTCCGGCATTCTTAGCAGCATTTAAAGCAACAGTAGCTACAGGAACGCCGTTGGGCATTTGTAATATGGACAATATGGAATCCCAACCATCAATAGAATTAGATGATTTTATAGGAACACCAATTACGGGCAAACTGGTAATGGCAGCAATCATACCTGGTAAATGAGCGGCCCCACCGGCACCTGCAATAATGATTTTTAAACCCCTGTCTTTGGCTGTTTGCGCATACTCAACCATTCTTAAGGGAGTACGGTGTGCAGAAACAACGGTTAATTCAAATGGGATAGAAAACTGGGTCAAAATATTGGCAGCGTCTTGCATGATTTTTAAATCACTATCACTACCCATTACAATTCCAACCTGTGCTGTGTTTTTTTCCATTGTTGTTGCTTGTTGTTGCAAGATACAAAAAATGTAATTTCCTTAAGTGGCAGATCTTGGAGGAATCACTATAGTAAATGTTTTAAGGCATCATATTGCCGTATTTGGTTTTTATGGGCGTTGTTTTAGCATTACCATCTCTAATAGCATTATAGTGTGGAGACATGATTTCTACCCCAGCTTCATTAAATGCTTCTTGAATTTGTAGGTGCAGATTGGAATAAATAGTAGCTTGTTCATTTGGTGAGTTTGTATATGCATTGATTTGATAGCTTACAAAGAAGTCATCCAAACT
>CAIZMD010000368.1 GCA_903933995.1 uncultured Bacteroidota bacterium | reverse complement strand
TTCATAAATAAATTACAAATAGCGCTTGCTTTACTTACTGTTATTGCTTTTCTAATCGTGATTTTTTTAAATTATATGCCGTTAGAGAAAAAACTACAAGATTCAATTTATGAATTAGAAAGGCAAGATGATAACCTCAGGTCATTGATTAATAGTACAAGAGAAAGTATTTATTTCTTAAATAAGAATGGAAAAGTATTGTACTTTAATAAGCTTGGAAAAGAAACCCTATTAAAACGATTAGGAAAAGAATTACAAGTAGGGGATGATTTCGAGCAATTTTTGTTTATGGGAATGGAAGACAGATTTCATGACTGTTTTCAAAAAGCGCTGAATTTGCAGATTAGTGAAATGGAATGGCAAGTAGTTCTTGAGGGTAAACTGGTTTGGTATTATTTTGGTTTTTTCCCTGTCTTAAATGAAAAATCCGAAGTGTTGGGTGTCTCATTTATAGCTAGTAATATACAAGAGAAAAAACAAGCTGCTTTAAAAAATCAGGCATATGTTGTTGAATTAGAGAAGATAGCATGGCGTCAGTCACATTTGTTAAGGGCCCCAGTTGCCAATATCATTGGACTCTCAAAGTTATTATTGCGCAATCCTGAAAGACAAATGAGTGATGAAACTAAGCACTTATTAAGCATGATTTCTGCAGAAACAGAGAAAATGGATCAAGAAATACATAAAATTGTGCAATACTTAAGTAAACTGTCTTCAAAAAATGACATTTTCTAAATGAAAACTTGGAGAATAACTCTTGTATTCTGACCTGTTATAACTATCAAAGACATTATATTGAATGTACTTTCACATTAGCACAATTCTAGTGCTCGCCTCTTTTTAATCCGCACGCATTTTTGAATCATTCAAACCATTTAGGATGAAGTACGCCGTGGATTATCCCTTGCAATCGTTGATCAATAGCACTGCACAAAGCGTTGTCTATCTTGATAGAAACTGTAATGTATTATTTTTTAATACCATGGCAGAACACCGTATTAGGGCTTACCGAAAGGTTAGAATGAAAGTTGGTATTCAATTCCAAGATTGTCTTTGTGAAAGCACTTCAGAAAGATTTCTTTTTTATTTTAAAATGGCATTAGAAGGTCATAAATCTGATTTGGAAGTTCAACTTCCACTTGGTGATGCTTTTGTTTGGCATAGTGTGGGCTTCTTTCCAGTGTATGATGATGCAAATTCCATTTGTGGTGTAAGCTTTGTTTTTAATGATATTCATGAAAAGAAGTTAAACGAGTTAAAAAATGTTGCTTATATAGAAGCATTAGAAAGTATTGCATGGCGTCAATCGCATCTTTTTAGAGCACCCTTGGCCAATATTAAAGGATTGACAGAATTGCTTTCATTGCAAGCAGGGGCTGTGATTGATCAAGAATTGATGGAGATGCTGGGAATGTTAAAAGCAGAATCTGAAAAATTGGACAACGAAATACATTCTATTGTAGGATTGACCAATGAAATCAAGCAAGGAAAAGTATTCAGAAACTAATATACTGCTATGAGAAAGCAGGCCATCCAATTGGGTGGCTTTTTTTGGGGTAAGGGCAAAAAAAAATGGCCAGTGTAGAAACACGGCCAGATTATTTAGATATAAGCCCCTAAACTTATACAACATAAAATTAGGGCGCTCATTAAAGATGATAGATACGATAGTCTGCAATTAGTACAACAATTTCGTCAATTTCAATCATGGCTACTTAGTTTATAGCTTTTTTAAACTAATTGCTACGCCACCGCTTCTGGCTAAATAGATTTTCAAAACATCATTTTGTTGTACTATTTTTTCTTCAATAGTATATGCCTCTGGATTCTTTTCCCAATCTGCATTTGCTGCGTCTTTATAGATGGTTGCTTTATAGCTACTATTGGCATCCAGAAAGTCCAGTTTAAAGTCCATGGTACGGCTATTTTCATCCGTGATGGCACCCAAAAACCAATTGTTGGTACCTTTTGCTTTTCTGGCAATACTAATATAGTCTCCAGGTTCTGCATCTAAGATCTTTGTCTGGTCCCAATCTACAGCTAGGTCTTTGATGAATGTTAAGGCATCTGGGTATTTTTGGTAGTTTTCTGGTAGGTCTGATACCATCTGTAAAGGACTGTACATGGTTATATAAAGCGCCAACTGCTTACACAGTGTAGTCCTAACCCTAGTTTTTCTTTCTGGTACAAATTGATTCAATTGTAGGTGAAAGAATCCTGGAGTAAAGTCCATTGGGCCGCCCATCAGCCTTGTAAAGGGTAAGATAGTGGTATGGTCTGGAGACATGCCTAGGGTAGGAGCATTGTTGAATTCCATGCCTCTAGCAGCTTCATTGGCCATCCAGTTTGGATAGGTACGGTGTAAACCTGTAGGATGTACCGGTTCATGTGCGTCTATCATGATTTTATAGGAAGCGGTTTTTTCTGCAGCCCTTATATAGTGGTTGACCATCCATTGACCATCATGGTGTTCACCTCTAGGTATAATCTTTCCAACATAGCCTGTCTTAACCGTATTCATCCCATGATCTAACATAAACCTATAGGCAGTATCCATGTAGCGTTCATAATTGGTGGCAGCGCCCGATGTTTCATGGTGCATGATGATCCGCACATTTTTTGATTGCGCATATTGGGCTAAAGCATTTACATCATAGTCAGCATAGGGGGTCACAAAATCAAAAACATTTTCTTTCCAATTCCCAAACCAATCTTCCCAACCCACGTTCCAGCCTTCTACCAATACGCCATCAAAGCCATTTGCTGCAGCAAAGTCAATATAGGTTTTTACCCTTTCTGTGGTAGCGCCATGTTTGCCACCTTCTTTTTGCCAAGTGGCTTTTCCAGTATGCATTTCCCACCACATACCTACAAATTTTTGTGGTTTAATCCAGCTTTGATCTTGAATTTTACTTGGTTCGTTTAAATTGAGAATCAATTTTGAAGCAAGAATATTTGTTGCTTTATTGCTTACTATAATGGTTCTCCAAGGTGTATGAAAAGGAGCTTGTAAATAGGCTTTGTTGCCAACTGCGTCAGGAACCAACTGCGACTTGAATTGCATAGTTGATTTATCCAATACCAAGTTCATGGCGGGATAATTAATCAATGCGGCCTCATGTATATTCAGGTAAATGCCATTGGCTTGTTTGAGCATTAAAGGTGTTTGAACAGCACTGGGTCCAATCAAACTAGAAACCGCAATATCTTTTTCTTTTTTGGCAACCGCAATTGCGTCTATTTCTGATAATTTGCTTTTGGTATAGGCATATTCATTGCTATCATAGTCTCCAGGAATCCAAAAAGCTTCATGATTGCCAGTTAAACCAAAATGGGTATTTTCTTCTGCAACAACAAAATAGTTGAGTCCATCTTGTTTTGGAAACTCATATCTAAAACCAATTCCGTCGTCAAAAACACGGAAAATGATATTCAATAGAATACCAGATTTCCCTAATTCCTTTAAACCAAGCTTTAGCTCAGCATAATGATTTCTGATTGCTGATTCCTCCCCCCAAATAGGTTTCCAAGTATTATCTGTAAGACTACTATCTACTGAAACCAATTGAAAACGACTCAGGTTTATGGCGGGTGTTGCTAATACAAATCCAAGGCTTGAAGCTTGTATAATAGGTTTTCCCTGAAAGCTGCTACTATACTTTAATTGACCTTTTGAATCAATATTGATATTTAGGACAATTTGATGATTGGGAGAGAAACTGGTAATACTTTTTTGTGCAGTTAAAAGATTTCCAATCAGTAACAATAGGGTTAGAATTCCAGCTTTGGGAGAATATAATTGCATGGCAAGTTATTTTGTTAAAGGTCTAAATTTTAACCCGCTTTGCCTATGTGATTTATACCCCGAAAACGTTTGAAATTAAGCTTTGGTCTGATTATTTTGATTGTTTAAACGTTGATATAACTTAACAAGTTCAAACCAAATAACAGAAATAAAGCCAATCAATATGGCTAGTAATGTATTTCCACTATCCATGATTTTGAATTCAAAAAAATGACTAAAAACGGGAATATAAATGAGCGCAGCTGTTATTGCAATGGTGATGCCAATGATCCAAATAACCAAATTGTTTTTGAACCCAAGCGTTGTAATAATGGAATCGTAAAAGGATCTATTTACAAGGGTTAAAAATATGTTTGCACTGATTAAAGTAATAAAGACCAAGGTTCTTGTACTAGGTTCATCAGCTCCA
>CAIZMD010000367.1 GCA_903933995.1 uncultured Bacteroidota bacterium | reverse complement strand
TGATAAAGACTTTTTTTCGTAAATCTTTTTTCTTTCCATCTGTTCCAAATATCCAATCTAGTATTCCCATTTATTATGTCATGTTATTTTTAGTTAGCAAGTAAAAGCATGACCGCTAACACTTAAAATTACACAACTATTCAAACTAAATATAATAATTTATTTGAATTTATTTAAAGGCTTTTAGCTTCTATCAAACACTATGGCTTAATATATACTCAATTGAGTAAAAAAATAGATCTGAATTCATAGCACTAATAGGATTAACAGTACTATTGAGTTGATAGACTTACTAAAGATTCATAAGAACTTTTAGAGATTACGTTCCGTGAGCTCCCAAGTGGGTGCTTACCCAAAAACCTACGCTTGCGGCTCACCGCAAGCTGGTTTTGTTGTTCTGTTCACTCCCGCAAACTCGTTTGCGTCGTTCACAGAACAACAAAACCGCAACTATCGTTGCGGTTTTTGTGCGGAAGAGGAGATTCGAACTCCCACGGCTGTTACCCCGCTACCACCTCAAAGTAGTGCGTCTACCAATTTCGCCACCTCCGCAGGTTGGGTTCCAAATGTTTGGAACTGAATGGTTTGGCTTTGGGCCGGGGCCCAAAAACCCGGTTTGAGGACTGCAAATATAGGGGAGTTTTTTCTTTCGGTGCTATCCGCTTACTTTGTGAAAAATAGTATCAATGTCTAGTTTTAATATAACATGTCCTAAATGTCTGCATCAGTTTGAAGCTGGTGAGAGTATGCGCGCAGAAATGAAGGATCAGCTGAATAAACAGATGATAGATTGGAAGCAGGGTAAGGAAACGGAGTTTAAACAGAAAGAACTGCAATTTCAACAACTACTAAAGCAGAAAGAGGATGAGGCTAATAAGCGTCTGGAATTAGAGAAAAAACAATTGCAGACGGAGTTACAGCAGAGTATTCAGAAGAAAGTGGCGGAGGATTTTGAGAATAAATTGAGACTGTTGGAAGAGAATGCGGCGGAGAGTGCAGAGAAACTCAAAATGGCTAGACAAAAGGAACTGGAGTTCTTGCAAAAGGAGCAGGCTTTGCTGAATAAAGAAGCGGAGATGCAGGTGCAGATGCAACGGCAATTGATGCAGGAAAGAGAGAAGTTGAAAGAACAGTTGGTCAAGGAAGAAACAGAGAAGTCTAGCATCAAGGACCAGGAGCATTTGTTGAGGGTGAAAGAGTTGGAGAAGCAATTGGAAGACCAGAAGAAATTGGCAGAAGAAATGAGACGTAGAAGTGAATTGGGGTCTCAGCAATTGCAGGGTGAAGTGCAGGAACTGATGCTAGAAGAATTGCTGGCTAAGACCTTTCCATTTGATAGGATTGATGAAGTGGGTAAGGGTGTGAGGGGCGCGGATTGTATTCAGGTGGTGAGGAACCAACTGGGGGCAGAAACGGGTAAGATCATTTATGAGAGTAAGCGTACCAAGGATTTTTCCAATGACTGGATTGAAAAATTAAAAGCAGATATGCGTGGCCTGGGGGCCGATGTAGCCGTGATAGTTACGCAAGCTTTACCAAAAGATATGGACAGGTTTGGGGAGAAAGATGGGGTGTATATCTGCACATTTGCAGAGGTGAAGAGTGTGGCTTTGTTATTGAGGAATGCCATTTTGAAGGTTTGGGATGCTAAGAAAAGCCAGGAGAACAAGGGTGATAAAATGGTCATGTTGTATGACTATTTAACGGGTACAGAATTTTCCTTGCAGTGGAAAGCTATTAGTGAGGCATTTAACCAGATGAAACAGAGTATTCAGGTTGAGAGGAATGCCATGGAGAAATTGTGGAAGACCAGGGAAAAGCAATTGGAAAAGGTTTTGCTGAATGCGGCACATATTCAGGGTAGTATTGAAGGGATTGCTGGGGCAGATGCCGTAAATTTGAATCTCACAGACCAAGACCCTTTACTACTTGATTAATATATTCGAAAACGAGAAGACCAGCGACCAGCCCAATAGGCCGTCTAGGAAAAAGCCCATCTTTCCGGTGAATGCCACGCTGCGTAAGTATTTGCTGCGTTATGGTAGAGAAGTAGACCTGGCTTGTAGGTATGAAGATTTATTGCATTTTACCTATACCCTACCCATTCGGGATAAACATGGCAAGGAAACGGCATGGGAAAAAGCCAGCTATGACATGCACCTTTGGGAAGACCTGAGGGTGAACCTGATTAAGAACTATGCCTACCTAAAAACCAAGGGAGACATGAGTTTTATTAACCACTTAGACGTGGCAGGCATTGACTTTTGTTTTTTTGGTAATAGCCAACCCATTCGCATTAGAATTATCAATAAGTACAACGATAATTACGACCACTATTATATTAAAAAAGCAGATAGCTCAAGGATCTATGGTTTGGAGCTAGAACACTTGCTATCACCCAATAGGATCACGTATTTTACTTTTCAGGATACCCTAATTGAAGAACATATTCCTGGGATTCCTGGTGATATTTTTATTCAAGATTATCTGAACCATCCTAGCACCAATCAGATTAGGTTTGCCAAGGAATTTGTGAAGTTTAATGAGCGCTGTTTTTCTCATTTGCTGGGCGATATGCGCTCTTACAATTTTGTGGTGAATATAACTCCAGACATTGTAGATTTTCAGTACAGGATCAGACCTATTGACTTTGACCAACAGTCTTATGAGGGTAGAAAGAACTTGTACCTGCCACAGTTTTTTAAAGAGAACAAGGCTTTTGTAGATATTGTGGGCAAGCACT
>CAIZMD010000366.1 GCA_903933995.1 uncultured Bacteroidota bacterium | reverse complement strand
TGTGGTCTAGATCAACTCGCTATGATTTCTATTTCCCAGCATTTGCAATGCTGGGAGAACAAACAGTATTACAAAAAGAAATTTATGCAACTGGCAATGCAACTGCAGACAATACCGTATTCGGATACCAAGAGCGTTGGGCTGAATATCGTTACAAACCTTCAAAAATTACTGGTTTGTTTAAATCTACATCTGCTGGAACTATTGACGGTTGGCATTTGGCTCAAAAATTCACTGCCGCACCAACGCTTAATACAACTTTTATACAAGAAAACCCTCCGGTTTCTCGTGTTGTAGCTGTGGGCGCAGCAGCTAATGGTCAACAATTTTTATTTGACTCATTTTTTGATGTCAAAATGGCTCGACCAATGCCTATGTATTCTGTACCTGGTTTAATAGACCATTTCTAATGGGACTATTTGACGGAATTGTCAATGTTATAGGGGATATCGCTAAAAGCGTATCTCCTGTTTCTTCTTTACTTGGAAGCGCTGTAGGTGCTGCCGGATCATACTTTGGAACACAAAGTCAAAATTCCGCTAATGCAGCACAAGCACAAGCTCAAATGGATTTCCAGCGAGATATGTCAGGTACTGCATATCAACGTGCTGTTCAAGATATGCAAAAAGCTGGATTAAATCCTATGCTTGCTTATTCACAAGGTGGAGCTACAACCCCAGCTGGAGCTATGGCCCAGATGCAAAATGTTCTCGGTAATGCAACTACGTCCGGAACACAAGCTTATCAAACTGTTGCTCAAGCAAATCAAGCTATTGCTCAATCTAAACAAATTGAAGCTCAAACTGAACTTACATCAAACCAGACGGACAATGTTCGTGCTGATACATTAAATAAATTGGATGAAAATCCAAATATAAGAGCTCAATATAAACAAATACTTGCTGATACATTTATGAAAAATGAAATAGGTAAAACTTCAAGCGCCCAGGCTGCACAAGCTCTGGCGTCTTCTCGTTATTCTAATGAATTAACAAGACTTGCTAAAACTGGTTCTGCACCCAGTTCTAACAAACCTATATATCAAGATTTAAAACAAATAGCCAAAGAAGCATATAGTGCTTCTGGTGCTGAAAAATTGGTAAACAATTATCGGGGTCAACCGATTTTGCAAAACCGTTCAAATAATCAACCACCAATGGAATAAAAATGAAAATTACTGCCCCATTTTTACGTACTCCTTATAATTACGATACGATTGCTGCGTCAAATGAGTCAGGGCTGCATTGTGAGGATGCAACTCTGACTCAGCAGCAATTTAAAGACGAATGCGATATTAATAATATTATGGAAAAGTTCGGAATGACCGGACTTATTCCTCAAAATCCTTTAACCGCCTCTTATGGCGATTTTTCAGGCGTCAATGACTACCATACTGCTCTCAACGCTATTATTGCGGCTGAAGAGCAATTTGATGCTTTACCGGCTACTTTAAGAGCCCGATTTGATAATGACCCTGCGAATCTTATCGATTTTATGGAAAACCCTGATAATCGAAGCGAAGCGGAAAAATTAGGATTGGTGGCTTCACCAACCTTAAAAACCGAGGTTTCTGACCCTGTCAAAACCGAGGAAGCACAGTTACCTACTTGATGTAACTGTGCTAGGTGACACCAAACCACAAAAACACGATAAACAAGGACATAAAAAATGATGCGTCGTAGACCAGCTAATAAACGGAAATCCGCTAGGACTTTCCGCAAACATGCACACCATACAAAATCCGCAAATATGCGTAACACGCCTATGCGTGGAGGCTGGAGACTCTAATAAAGACTCCAGGCACCTCACATGCCTTGTTATCATCCTCTCAAAGCATTTCAATGCTTTGATAAAACTATCGTTTTCGACGAAGTTCGAAAACATGATATCGTTAGGTCGTTAGACCTCCCGTGCGGTCAATGTATTGGCTGCCGGCTTGAACGATCAAGACAATGGGCTATTCGTTGCATGCACGAATCCCAATTACACAAAAATAACTCATTTATAACACTTACCTATGACAATACACATCTCCCAGGCGATGGCTCGCTGGATCACAAAGACTTTCAACGCTTCCTTAAGCGATTTAGAAAAACTCTCGCAAAAAGAGGACTTACAATCCGTTATTACATGGCTGGAGAATATGGTGAATTGCACGCAAGACCCCATTTCCACGCCTGTATCTTCGGATATGACTTTCCTGATAAAAAACTATGGCAGAGGACTTCCGCTGGTTCTATGTTATATAGATCCGCAGAACTTGAAGCTCTCTGGCCATTTGGTCATTCCACCATTGGAGATGTTACTTTCGAATCAGCCGCATACGTGGCTAGATACATAATGAAAAAACAAACTGGGAAAGATGCTGCAGAGCATTACAAACGCATACACCCAGAAACAGGCGAATATTTAGATTTAACGCCTGAATATAATAAAATGTCTTTAAAGCCCGGAATCGGGCGAGACTTTTATAAAAAATATACTTCGGATATATATCCACATGACTACGTAATACTACGAGGAAAAAAGGTCAAACCACCAAAATACTATGATAAACAGTACAAAATTGACCAACCATACGAGTACGATGAATTACTTTACATGCGGGAAAATAATGCTAAACTTAATTCCGAAGACAATACTCCAGAACGACTATCTGCAAAAGAAACAGTAACTATGGCTAAACTTCAAAAACTTAAACGTAACCTCACTTAGGAAAATAATGAAACTTATCCTCGCTTCCGTAAAAGACCGTGCAGCTGAAGCATACGGTCGACCAATGTTTGTACCTTCAAGTGGAGTAGCAATTCGATCGTTCTCCGATGAAATTAATCGTGAAGACAAAGAAAATCAATTATTTAATCATCCTGATGACTTTGATCTTTACGAATTTGGAGAATTCGATGATACAACCGGACTATTCGCTTTACACGAACAACCAAAACTCCTATCCTTAGGAAAACAGGTAAAAATCAACTAAAAAAATAACCGAGGAGAAATGGCAACATTTCTCCCGGAAAATTACCAAGGAAAATTATGCACCGTAATCGCTCAGTAAACACTCATCGTTTTGCTATGATTCCAAGAGCAGATATACCACGTAGTAAATTCGACGCTCAAAAAACTCATAAAACTACTTTCGATTCGGGCTATCTAATTCCTGTATACGTCGACGAGGTTCTACCCGGAGACACATTTAATTTAAAAATGACGGCATTTGCCCGTCTTGCAACGCCTTTATATCCTGTCATGGATAACATGACAATGGATTCATTCTTCTTCTTTGTACCTAATCGCCTAATATGGAATAATTGGCAAAAATTTATGGGTCAACAAGAGAATCCAACAGACTCAATTTCCTATGTAGTACCAACACAAACTAGCCCAACATTAGGCTACGCCGTAGGCAGCCTTCAAGATTACATGGGTTTACCAACAGTAGGTCAACTTACTGCTGGAAATACAATTACGCACTGTGCCTTTTGGCCACGTGCTTATAATCTTATTTGGAACGAATGGTTTCGTGATGAAAACTTACAAAATAGCGTAGTAGTAGATAAGGACGATGGTCCTGATACATCTACAGATTACACATTACTACGCCGTGGCAAACGCCACGATTACTTTACGTCGGCACTACCATGGCCGCAAAAAGGTGCGAGTGTCACCTTACCTTTAGGTACTAAAGCTAATGTTCTTCCAAATCCAACACAAGATTTACCCTATTTTACAAGTTCAAGCAGTGCCTCTGAACGTTATTTGTATCTGCCCAATGGTTCAAATATAGTAAATACAAGTAACCCCGCTGGTTCTGGTTCTAACGACTTTTTACAATGGGCCCCTGGTCTTATTTCTGGAGAATCCAAAACAGGTTTATATGCTGACTTATCTACAGCAACTGCAGCTACTGTTAACCAACTTCGCCAATCATTTCAAATTCAAAAATTATTGGAACGAGATGCTCGTGGCGGTACTCGATATACTGAAATTATTCGTTCTCACTTTGGCGTTATCAGTCCTGATGCTCGCTTACAGCGTCCAGAATATCTTGGGGGCGGATCGACCCCTATTAACATTAATCCGATTGCTCAAACATCGGCTACAGGACAAAGTGGCTCAACTACCCCTTTGGGCAACCTTGCTTCTATGGGCACTGCCCTGGCTCATAATCATGGATTTACTCAATCGTTTACTGAGCATGGCGTAATTATTGGACTTGTATCTGTACGTGCTGATTTAACTTACCAACAAGGACTAGACCGTATGTGGTCTAGATCAACTCGCTATGATTTCTATTTCCCAGCATTTGCAATGCTGGGAGAACAAACAGTATTACAAAAAGAAATTTATGCAACTGGCAATGCAACTGCAGACAATACCGTATTCGGATACCAAGAGCGTTGGG
>CAIZMD010000365.1 GCA_903933995.1 uncultured Bacteroidota bacterium | reverse complement strand
GACACAGATGTTAAATGGTTATCATCTAATGGCAAGGAACTTGCTTATGAATGGAGTGGGAATATCTACTTACTAGACCCAACAAATGGAAGTGCCAAACAAATTAATATTGAAGTAAAGGGTGATTTTCCTTGGGCAGAACCCAAATGGGAAAACGTGAGTAGCAGGGCTACCAATGCCTCTTTATCGCCAACAGGCAAAAGAATTTTAGTAGAAGCTAGAGGTGAAATTTTTACCGTTCCTGTTGAAAATGGAGACGCGTTGAATTTGAGCAATAGCTCAGGAGCTGCAGATCGTCAACCGCTTTGGAGCCCTGACGGTAGACAGATAGCATGGTTTAGTGATGAAGGAGGCAAAGGTTATCAACTAGTCATTACTGACCAATTTGGAAAAGCCCCACTTAAAAAAATCAGCATCGGTGTTTCTAAATTGGGTTGGGAACCAACCTGGTCTCCCGATGGCAAATGGATTGCATTTGTAGACGATGACGTACGCATTCAAGTATTAGAATTAGCAAGCGGAAAAATACAAACTGCTGACATTGGTGGTAGCAATATTCAAAGAGGCGATATGGGTATCACATGGTCTCCAGATAGCAAATGGTTGGCTTATGCAAAATCAGGTACCAATCAATTTAAAAGAATTACAGTTTGGAATTTAGTTACCGGTAAAGCAACCCCCATTAGTGATGCCATGGCTGATGCCTATCAACCAGCATGGGATAGAGATGGCAGGCATTTGTATTTTTTAGCCAGCACCAATCTGGCTTTGGGTGCTGGTTGGGCCAATACCAGTTCTATGCAAGCCAAACCTAGTTTTGGGGCTTATGTTACGGTATTAAGAAAGGATGATGCCTATCCCTTTCCTTTAAAAAGCGATGATGAACCAGATAGTACTATTAAGGAACCCAAAAAGCCAAAAGATACAACTGATGCAAAAGCTGTTAAAATAGACTTTGAGCAAATTGATAGAAGAACTATTGCCTTGCCCATTCCTGTTGGGGAATATGACCTCATGTTGGCTGGCCCTAAAGGCTCTGTATTTATTGGAACAGGACCAACATTGAGCAAGTTTTCTTTAGAATCAAAGAAATTGGATGATTTTGCCAAAGGCGCTTCTCAAGTATATGTGTCTGCCAATGGAGAAAAAATACTCTTTAAGTCTGGGCCTTCTTGGCGCGTGGTTGCTACCAGTAGACCACCTTCTCCTGCAGATGGAAATGTCTCTGTGAATTTGAATATGAAACTCAACAGACAGGAAGAATGGAAACAGATATTTGAAGAAACCTGGCGCTATGAAAGAGACTATTTCTATGACCCGAATATGCATGGAAGAAATTGGCAGGAAGTATATGAACGCTATGCACCCTTGATACCTTATATCCGACACAGAAAAGACCTGACTTATATTTTAGACCAAGTTAATGGAGAGCTATCTGTGGGGCATAGTTTTGTTGGCGGTGGCGATTTCCCTTCCTTGGAAAATAATACTGTTGGGGTTTTAGGTGCAGACCTAATCCAAGAATCAGGTCATTGGAAAATTAAAAAAATCTATACCACTGAAAGCTGGAACCCAGGACTGGTAGCACCTTTGGACCAACCGGGCTTAAAAGTGCAGGAAGGTAATTTCCTTTTGGCCATTGATGGTAAAGCTTTGAACGCCAATATGGATCCATTTGCTTTATTAGATGGGAAAGCCGGCAAACAAACCCAATTGTTGATCAATTCTAAACCTGATACAGCTGGAGCATGGACCATTAAAATGCAACCCATTGCAGATGAGTTTGGCTTAAGACAAAGGGCTTGGGTAGAAGACAATAGAAGAAAGGTGGAAGAATTATCCAAAGGCAAATTGGGTTATGCTTGGGTTCCTAATACTGGTGGACCAGGCTTTGTATCTTTTAACCGATATTATTTTGCCCAACAAGACAAGGAAGGTATGGTAATTGATGAACGCTTTAATGGTGGCGGTTTATTAGATGATTATATGGTAGACCTAATGGCCAGAAGATTGCGTGCTGCATTGACCAATGAAGTACCCAACGGCGTTCCTTTTCAACTACCTTCCGGTAATCTTGGACCCAAGGCTTTACTGATTAATGAATTGGCAGGATCTGGTGGAGACTTTTTCCCTTGGGTATTTCAACACCAAAAAATTGGGCCCTTGATTGGTACTAGAACATGGGGTGGATTGGTTAAATCATCGGTGCACTATAGAATGATTGATGGTGGTACTGTTACCGCACCAGACAATGCTGTGTATGATCCCGTTGCTCAAAAATGGGTAGCAGAAAATACAGGGGTGGCACCAGATATTGAGCAAAAAATTGACGCCATTTCAGTTTCAAAAGGTAGGGATCTACAGCTAGAAAGAGCAGTACAAGAAGTGTTGCGTTTAATTGAATTAGAACCCAAACACAATTTGAAACATCCACCATATTCAAAGCCG
>CAIZMD010000364.1 GCA_903933995.1 uncultured Bacteroidota bacterium | reverse complement strand
TTGTTAAGCAATACATTGATTTATTGGCATCCTATAAAATGAATCGTTTTCACTGGCATTTAGTGGATGATCAAGGTTGTCGTTTAGAAATCAAAAAATATCCTGCACTCACCCAAGTTGGAGCTTGGCGTGTAGATTACACCGATCAGGTTTGGGGCAATCGCCCTCAGGCAAAAACAGGTGAGCCCGCTACCTATGGCGGCTATTATACCCAAGAGCAGGTTAAAGAAATTATTGCTTATGCTGCTCAAAGAAATGTAACCATTGTTCCTGAAATTGAAATGCCCGGGCATGTGGCATCCGCCATTGCAGCATATCCCTTGCTAAGTTGTAACAAACAATTTCAATTACCCATGACAGGAGGGAACTATACCAATATGGCTTCTAACTATTGTGCGGGTAATGATTCTGTGTATCAGTTTATTGACAATGTATTGGATGAGGTTGTTAAATTATTTCCGTCTACCTATATTCATTTAGGCGGTGATGAAGTAGACAAAGACCCATGGAAAAAATGTGCGGTTTGTCAGGCTAAAATTACTCGTGAACATTTGAAAGACGAAAATGGTTTGCAAAGCTATTTTATGAAAAGGGTAGAGGGTTTGCTCAAAAAGCGGAATCGGAAAATGATTGGATGGGATGAGATCTTAGAAGGTGGTTTAGCGCCTGATGCTACGGTTATGAGTTGGCGCGGTGAAGCGGGTGGGATAGAAGCTGCTAAGATGAAGCACCAGGTGGTGATGACACCAGGTAAGCCTGTTTATTTTGATCATTATCAAGCTGGGCCTGAGGGAGAACCCGTTGCCATTGGGGGTATGAATACCTTGAAAATGGTGTATGACTATGAACCCATTCCCAAAGAACTTTCTGCATCCGAAGCTACTTATGTAATGGGAGCACAGGCCAATCTTTGGACAGAATTTATAACCACCGCTTCACAGGTTCAATACATGGTCTTGCCCAGAATGTTGGCATTATCGGAAGTTTTGTGGACACCCAAATCTGTTAAGAATTGGGATGCCTTTAATCAACGTTTGCCCCAACAATTTAAAGCATTTGGTCAACGTGGATTAAATTTTAGTGCAGGAAATTTTGCAGTAGATATTAAGCCCTATGCCGATAATGGAAAACTCTTTGTTGCACTGAGCACAGAAATCAAAGACGCTAAAATTTGGTATACTACTGATGGTGCTGAACCAAATCTTCAAAGCCAATTATACACTGGCCCTATTGCCGTTCAATCTACGCAATGGATCAAGGCTAAACTCTCGGTGAATAATAGTATCAAAGGATTACAAGCTGCTAAGCAATATTTCTCTATGCATCAAGCCGTGGGCAAAACAGTTACTTATACCAAGGCCTATAGCAAGTATTATCCTGCTGCTGGTCCCAATACCTTAACGGATGGTGTTAGGGGCACAGATGCCATTGGAAAAAACTGGCATGGTTTTACAGACGGAGATATGATTGCAACCATTGACCTTGGTGAAGCAAAGCAGGTGCAAACCATT
This sequence comes from uncultured Bacteroidota bacterium, assembly GCA_903933995.1. GTDB lineage: Bacteria > Bacteroidota > Bacteroidia > Chitinophagales > Chitinophagaceae > Sediminibacterium. The sequence continues at coordinate 1,278 of CAIZMD010000364.1, read as the reverse complement.
GCACTTGGTTGCTTACAACATTATAAAGATTGGATTTTCTTGCCTGCTGCTGTACAATTTGAAGTGTCTGTAGATGGAATCAATTTTACTTTGTTAGGTAATATTCCAAGTCCTGTTTCCATTGAAGAAAAGTCTGTGATGCATGATTTCAAAATCAAAGCCCCAGCAACACCCATTAGATTTATCAGGGTTAGTGCCAAGAATAATCTTTGCCCCAAAGGACATAGTGGTGAGGGCAAACCCGGTTGGATATTTGCAGATGAATTAGTAGTGGAATAATTAAGCTGTTTTACCTACTTTATATCCCTTCAGCGCATAATATAAAATATACAAATAGGCTGGGACCATACAAACCATAAAGGACAGGGAATTACTCAAAATTTCTTTGTCTTTTAATGTGGTATATAATAATGGAATCAGCGCCCCACCTGCAATCCCTGAGATTAATAAGGCGGAACCGGTTTTGGTAAACCTTCCTAGTCCACTAATAGCTAATGGAAAAATAGCAGGCCACATAAGAGCATTTGAAAGACCTAATAATGCAATAAAGCTAATGGCTAAATATCCAGTAGTTGCAAATGCCAAGATGCTAAATACAATGCCAGAAACGGCAGAGATGGCCAAGGCTTTTTGTTGGGTTAAATATTTGGGAATGGTAAAAATGCCAATGACATAACCCAGTAGCATGGCAAATAATGTAAAAGTGGTAAAGTATTTTGTTTCATCTAATGGCATGCCCATTTCTCGGCCATAAGCACCAATGGCATCGCCAGCCATGACTTCTGCACCAACATATAAAAACAAACAAAGCACACCCAGTAATAAATGCGGAAAGGCCAATACAGAATTTTTTTCTACAGCTGATTTATCATTTGCATCTTCTTGATCAGTATCAATTTCTGGCAGGGCCGATTGCTTAATCATAAATGCCAACAAAACTAATACCACCGTCATAATAATATAGGGTGTAATCACTCTTCCTGCTAATTCATTTAATAAACTTTCTTTTACTGCGGGGTCAGTGGTTTGACTAATGGCAGTTTCTATACTTCCTGCATTCTTGAGTACCAATGCACCTAATATGATAGGAGAAAGCATACCCGCAATTTTATTACAGATACCCATTATGCTGATTCTCTTAGCAGCGCTTTCAATAGGACCTACAATACTTATGTATGGGTTAGAGGCTGTTTGTAAAAGGGCTAGTCCCATACCTTGTATAAACAAACCGGATAAGAATAATCCAAAACTTCTGGCATTGGCTGCAGGTACAAACAC
>CAIZMD010000363.1 GCA_903933995.1 uncultured Bacteroidota bacterium | reverse complement strand
TTTTCTAAACGGCCACTATCATTGTCATTGATGATCACACAAGCGCCTTCGTTAGCAAACTTCTTGGCAATTGCTTTACCAATGCCACCAGCACTACCCGTTACCAATGCAATCCTACCTGTCAAAGCTTTTGGCTTTGGCATTCTTTGCAATTTGGCTTCCTCTAATAACCAGTATTCAATGTTAAAAGCTTCTTGTCTTGGAAGTGCCGTATAAGAAGAAATGGCTTCTGCACCACGCATGACGTTAATGGCATTCAAATAAAATTCAGAAGCAACCCTTGCAGTTTGTTTGTCTTTTGCAAAACTAAACATACCCACTCCCCTATAGAGAATGATCACCGGATTAGCATCGCGCATAGCGGGACTATTCGGGTGTTTGCAACTATCATAATATTCTGCATACATTTTACGGTATGCTTCAAACTGAGGTGCTAATTTTAATTTAACGGCAGCTACATTAGAGAGGTCTTCATCGGTTGCAATATCCAACACTAGCGGACTAATCTTGGTACGCAAGAAATGGTCAGGACAACTGGTACCCATTGGGGCCAACCTATCCAAATCATTACTGTTGATAAATTCCAATACCCTAGCATCATCTGTAAAATGACCAATCATTTGAACATTGCTAGAACAGAATCCACGTAAAATAGGCGCCAAATCAGCAGCCCTATCCAAGCGTTGTTCTTGTGGCAATGATTCCATTTTGGCACCACCAAAATTGGCGGGCAATTTGGCTTGGGAGTCTTGTATAAAATCGGCGCAGCGTTCAATCACTTCCAAGGTATTGATATAACACTCATATGCGGTATCGCCCCAGGTAAACAAACCGTGTGAACCCAACATGATACCTCTAATACCTGGATTTTCATCCAAGCACTGACGCAATTGTAAACCCAAATCAAAACCAGGTTTTTGCCATTCTACCCAACCAATGGATCCATTGAATAATTCTTGGGTAATTTTTTTGCCGTCTTTTGCTGCCGCGATGGCAATGGCTGCATCAGGGTGTAAGTGATCAATATGTTTGAATGGAAGAAAACCGTGCAAAGGTGTATCAATAGAAGGTGCTTTGGAAGCAAGGTCATAAATGCAATGGTTGAATAGTTCCACCATTTCATCTTCATGAGCCAAACCGCGATACCTTGATTTCAAGGAGTTCAAACGGTCTACATATAAAGCAGCCAAACCATTTCTTTTCATGGTACCCAAATCACCACCGCTACCCTTTACCCACATCACTTCCGTATCTAATCCCGTTAATGGGTCTTTTGCCATCACTTTACAGGAAGTATTACCACCACCATAATTGGTGAGTCTCAAATCGGCTCCTAATAAATTGGAACGATAAACCAATAGGGCTACTTCATCACCGGCCATGCTCTGAGCCTGTGCATCGTCCCATAAATAACTTACTTGTTTAAATTTTGTTGCTAACGCTTGCATATCTAAAACTTTACGATTGAACTATTTAATACTATTACCATAACCCACAATCAATACAGAAAGGATAATGGTAGCTATTCCTATAACAATGGTGCGAATGGTTTTTGGTTGAACACCTTTCCACTCTTTTAAAACCAGCCCCCAAAGGTTGGCAATCAAAATAATGAATGACATGTGCAAGATCCAAGAGCTAGCACCATTACCCATTTTGCTCTCTCCCATTCCGTAAAAGAAAAACTGTAAGAACCAAGTGGTTCCACCCAATGCACATAACAAGTAGTTCTTCAACAAGGGTGTTGAAGCATTACCATAATCGCCAAAAGACTTGTTTTTAACATTCAGAATCAAACACCAGATTAAATTGGTGGTTAAGCCTCCCCAAAGAATCACTACAAAAATCACATTATTACGAAACAAGAATTCTCCTTGATCAGGATTGGCAGCTTTCCATAGGTCATTGGCAACTGCACCCAAACTACTACCCGCTTCAATGCCAAAACTAAAGCAGGCACTTAGTACGCCAGATACCACAGATAGGATTAATCCTTTTACCAAGAGGAATTCACTTCCAGAAGCATCTGTATGGCTCTCACCCAAATCCTTGTCTTTCATGCCACCGGCCTTTCCACTGATGACAATACCCACCACACAAACCAATAAACCTAAGAGTACAAACTGACCCCAAGGCTTGGTGATTAAATCAACAATGGTATCCTTATCCTTGGTTGGATTAAAATAATAAAATACAGATGGAATCAATGAACCAAAAATGGAGCAAAGACCCAAGATGATGGAGCTACCCAAGGAAACGCCCAAATAACGAACACCCAATCCATAGGTTAAACCACCAATACCCCATAGTAAACCCATGCCAAATGTGGTAGCAATCACGGTTCCGGGTGCTTCCGTAATTATTTGCATGAAATTGGGGATTGTCAAATATGCTGCAATGGGGGGCACTATTAGCCAGGAGAAGAGTCCACCTACAATCCAGTAGGATTCCCAAGACCAACCTTTTACTTTTTTATACGGGAGATAGAAGGATCCTGATGCGAAGCCTCCAACAAAATGAAATAGTATACCCAGAATTGCACCCATGAGCGTTTAGTTTTTCTTTATGGCAATCAAATAACGTGTGAATTTAGTTTCAAAGCCTATTTATCCCATCATGTACCATCATGCTTTACTGTCTTTAAATTTGCAAAATATATTTTGTAGGTTTGGGCCGCAAGTATCAAAAAAGCAGGCCTTCCATGAGAAAAGCAGCCATATTTAAACATCTTTTTATTGATTTTTACTCGGCTACTCCTAAGTACCTGCAATTATCCAATTCCATTGTCAAAGCCATCAATGAGGGTAAACTTAGAAAAGACGATATTCTGCCCTCCATCAATGAGCTTAGTTTTGAATTTGAAATCTCCCGTGATACAGCTGAAAAGGGCTATAAACACCTCAAAAAAATAGGGGTTTTGGGCTCGGTTCCAGGCAAGGGCTATTTTGTCAAAAACGCTGAAGTAAATCAACACCTTAAGATATTCCTTTTATTCAATAAACTCAGCGCACACAAGAAAATCATCTATGATGCTTTTGTGAGCGTGTTGGGAGAACTAGCCACTATAGACTTTTATATCTACAATAACGATTTCGCATTTTTTAAGAAATTGTTGACCAATGCCAACCAAGACTATACCCATTATGTGATTATCCCCCATTTTATGGAGGGTGGAGAGAATGCACATGAAATCATCAATACCATTCCAAAGGAAAAATTGATTCTCATGGACAAATTGGTTCCGGGAGTGGTGGGTGACTATAGGGCTGTCTATGAAAATTTTGAAGTAGACATTTACCATGCATTGGAACTGGCCAAAGAGCGATTAAGTAAGTATCATACCCTTAAAATTATATTTCCAGAGAACACTTATTTTCCACAGGAAATTCTGAAGGGCTTTAAGCATTTCTGTCATGAATATGCTTTTAGTCATCGCGTGGTGCACAATATTGCCAATGAGCCCATTAAAGATGGTGAAGTCTATATTAACCTCATGGAAAATGACTTGGTTATTTTGATAGAGAAGATTCTCTCTACCAAATTAAAAGTGGGAAAGAACGTTGGACTGATTTCTTACAACGAGACCCCATTGAAAAAACTCATCTTGAACGGCATTACCACTATCTCTACCGATTTTCAAATGATGGGCACCACAGCAGCCAATATGGTCTTGGACGATATTGCCACACAAATGGAGATTCCATTTTATCTTACGCTCAGGGCTTCATTATAAAACATATCAGCTTGCTCAAGATAGAACAGGATGGTTCTAGCCCTGTTTTGTTGTTTTTTTAAGGATATGATTGCACCTGCTTGGCTGGTCTATTAAAACTGAATTCAACTGTTTGCTATGATGAAAAAACAATTTCTCCCTGTATTATTATTTTCAGGTCTATCTCTTGGTGTTGTTGCCCAACAAAAATCAGTCAGCAATGATGTAACAACACCCTTACATTTATTAAAGGCAGAATATCCTACTCCCTACGGAGCGCCAACATCTGCCCAAATAAAAACAGTTTTAGATAGGGTATTCCATTATTTAGACCAGAACACGCCTGCTGCCATAGTGAATAAAAAAACGGGCGAAACCATTCAAGGTATGCCTTTCCCTGATAGCAATATCATACTCAAACCAGGTCAGTTTAGATTAACCAGTTATGAGTGGGGTGTTACTTATGCTGCCATGCTCAATGCCAGTGCTGCCACGGGCGATGTTCAATATGCTAATTATACCACAGAGCGCTTGCAATTCTTAGCCAAAGTAATGCCTGGGTTTAGACAAAACCTAACAGCATTTCCTACAACCGTAAATCCATTAAAACAGGTATTAACGCCAAAAGCATTGGACGATGGTGGTGCTGTTTGTGCTGCCATGATCAAGGCCCTACCCTTGTGCAAAAACGCCGACCTAAGACCGCTGATCAACAATTATATTCAATTTATTAGCAAGGAAGAATTTAGGTTAAAGGATGGCACACTTGCCAGAAACAGACCCTTAAAAAATACCCTTTGGTTAG
>CAIZMD010000362.1 GCA_903933995.1 uncultured Bacteroidota bacterium | reverse complement strand
TGTCACGAATCAATTCTTCTAAATACTTTTCAGAAAAAGAACTAAAATTATTGAAACCTTTAAACTGGATACGGTTATTGTAATTGGCCATCTGGTTTACAGAAATGGCAAAGGCAGAACTGGTCCATTTTGTTTTGTAGTTTGGTGAGGAACTCAGGATTAAACCAGAAGCGCCATAATTGAATGCATTCTTATTGGCAGCCGTATCGGTTCCACGATAATTGAATTTATTGTTATTCAAATGCATACCACCACTCAATACAAATTCATTGGTTTTAAATAAACCTAAACCTGCAGGATTTACGTGGTTGGCAGTAATGTCTCCACCAAGAGAGCCCATAACACCACCAGTTGCTGTATTTCTACCAGAACCATTTTGGGTATACCAGGCAGTACGCAATGCGTCTTCTGGTGTTTGCGCCATCAGCATACTGCTGCTGATTAAGCTGATGAGTAGTAAATATTTTTTCATAAGATTTTTATTTGGATAGGGATATGATAATAGCGGGAATCATTATAGAATGATTCTGATACTTTGAAAATTTGATTGGTTTAGTTGCGAATCACACGTCCACCACTAGCACTACTTCCGGTACTACTTACGCCACCACTATTGCCACCTGCAGAACTACTGGTTGTAGTGCTAGGTGTGCTATAGGTTCTAGCAGAACTATTGTTGCTGGAACTATTGTCAAAAGTTCTTGCAGGTCTATCATAAGAGCTGCTATTACTATTGCTGCTAGCAGGGCTGAATACCCTTTTCATTAAGTTGCTAAAATTGTTACTAGAATTATTGTTGTTAGAAGTAATGGGCATACCAGTTTTGGCATTATAACCAATATTACCATTGTTGTTATTGTTATAAGTCTTGTTCCTGTAAGCGGTAATAGCAGAACCTGATGTTGTACCTGGAGTAGGAATTTTTCCACCGTAATAAGTGATGATGGTAGCTTTAGGATTGTACCAGCCAGCATTAGGATAGTAGTAATCATAATAGCCCCAACCGTTTCCATAGTAGCCACCTATTTTATTCCAGTTATAATTGTTCCAACCACTACCATATAAATTGTAACGGTTAAAGTCATAACGGCTATCGTTCCAATAGGTATAGTCATCTAGCATGAACCAACGGTTATAATTTGAAACCTTCATGCGCAGGTACCTGTCATCCATATTGCTAACGTACTCATCGTACTGTTGCTTTTTTTCTTCTTCTACACGTGTATTCACGCGCTCTTCCATTGGTCTACCAGGTGAATAGTAAACATCATCAGGAGTCTGATTGGATTTGTAAGCCGTTGAACAGCCGGTTGATAATAAACCGATGCCAAGTAAAGCTAAAAGTAAAGTGTTTTTCATGGTAGCAGGTTTGTAGAAGTTAGATAATGTGAAGTTACATACATTTGCGATGCTGAAAAGGCATCTGACTTTTGTATGACAAATAGTTTGCCATTTCGCTTGCGAACAACTGTTAATTTGTTAAAGAAATCATAAAACGAAAATGGCTAAAGAATTGGCAACCAGAGAAGCGGATTATTCTCAATGGTATAACGACTTAGTAATCAAGGGACAACTAGCTGATTATAGTGCTGTAAGGGGCTGTATGGTCATCAAACC
>CAIZMD010000361.1 GCA_903933995.1 uncultured Bacteroidota bacterium | reverse complement strand
AATTAATAAATATAATATTAGTATCAGCACTAAAAAAAGGTATCTCGTCAAAGCAAGCATATACAAGCTCAACAATATATATTAAAAATAAAATGGAATGAACAAGCATACATCAAGGTGTTCTTGTCACGTAAGGCCCATAATCGGAGCAATGCTAGTACTCCAGACCACTCCATAAAGCACACAGTCACTATGTTTTGATATTTTTCACGCTAATACTCTATTTCCGGGCTAGATTTCTCCGCTTGAAGCAAAAAAAAATCAAATTGGACAGATCTTAGATCCTAGAATAGAATAGAACGATACCTGAAGTGAAAGTGTACAGCTCCAGTTAGATAAACGTAAAAAAATGGCGTATTTTTCGTCAGATGTACTTTCAAATCACATGGCCTTGCCTTTGAACGAAAACAATATTAAGCGAGAAGAAGAAAAACTTACCCGATGGTCTAGGCCAGCTAAACACAGATAAGCAAAAGATTTTTATATGCTTACAAAAAAAAATGCAGAATTGGAGCCCTCAATTATAAACAGCATATATATATGCAGCGTAATTACTACCAAATACCTTAATACTGTTTCTAAAACATATCAGTTTCACCTCACACCAAATGAAGAGACCTAACACCAAATGAAGAGCAGGGTCATCAGGTCCTGTCACTGCAGAACGACAAAATTTTCGAAAAGAACAGAAAATCAAAAATGAATTTGAAGGATGACAAAATTGTGGAAACTTACAAAAGTCATGAATGTCGTATGGTTCGCCTTTATTGAGTATTGACAATTCCAATTATTCAAACTAGAGAATTCTGAATGTCTGCTAATCTATGATTAATTACTAAACTCGCACACACAAAATATTTGACACTCACCTGCCTATACGTGCACATATTAATCTTGAAAAATGAGAAAAGGAAAAATCGAAATTCCAAGCCCAGGAAAGCCCAGTTTCTCAGGAAGCTGGTTGAAAGAGCCATAGAGATCAATCCTCACGGATTCCTGGCCTGCTAAATGCTTAATGACAAATGCTTTCGAATATTGAAGATTTTTCTTGAATTATGACAAGGACAAGTATCTCTTCAGTCTTCAGATAACTTCACTGCTGATGGGTAGACTTTAAATAGATTTCTCAATTCACAACCATATTGTCCTGATGACATACCACAGCGAAGCCACGTAAAATTGAGGCCAAAATCTATTGCATCAGCTTGGGAACTGGGAAGTAACTATGAAGTCGAGAAACTAATTGTAATTCGGTTTACCATTATGTGCAGCAACTGGATATTTGAATTATCATTTAGTTGAAATAGCAGAGAACAATTTTGAAACGAAAACAAAATCAGGAAAATAAAAATAGTAAAAAAACAGAGATATAGACAAGCTAAACAAACAAGTAAATTAGTAAAACTAAACAAGCTAATCGAATCATGGAGGCACGCACGTAAGCAAGAAACAAATTTGACAAGGACTTTTAATTCATACGAGCACTGTCAGAATTATAAATCACACAATTAGTAATTGCTTAATTAGTAAATTAAGTAATCATAGGCAGTGTAAAGTTTAAAAATTAAAAATTGCTGTGGTGGCATTTTAGCGAAAAAAAACGTCATATAAGGGGGATTTTGCAGTTGTTTTTGTTCATCAGACCCTTCACATGACAAAAGGTCCTATTTCTAGTATGAACATTGTTGTTTCAATGTATTGTTTTATATACAGTCATGATTATAATTGAATTATGGCCATTTTTAAAAGCACCAAAACCGGGAGGTCACTATCTCCCGGTATTGCCAAATATCGACTTTTGTTGTTTTCTACTTTTTTTATTACTTTTTCATAATTATTTTTAATATCTTTTTGAGATAATGCACATGCATAACTTAAATTATGTTCTTTGGCATATTTTTTAACATGATCAATCCATTTATTATTTCCCATTATATTAAAAATTAGATATTATT
>CAIZMD010000360.1 GCA_903933995.1 uncultured Bacteroidota bacterium | reverse complement strand
TTGATGTTGGTGGTATATGGTGTTTGAAAAGAAATTTTAAATCTGAATAGTTAGAATGTCCTGCAACCGCGTGGTGTAGCAGGGCGAGCATTTCTCTTGTCGCAAGTGCCAATTTTTGCCTGATCCCTGCGAGGCAAATTGCACACTGTTTTTTCCTAAATCAATATTTAAATTGTCCAATGCTTTCATCATGGTGTTTTTGCGCAATCTATTTTGGGCATCGAACATACTAAATTGTATTTGATTCTCCGGTATCAAATCAAGGGCCATGCAACCCACTTTGTGATAATTGATGCCGGGTCTAAAAATTCTGTCTAAACCAAGATTGGCATAGTGCAATAATTCTGTAGAATCATTTGACGCAACGGGCAGGGCCACATCAATAGACCGATAGTATTGTTCATCCTGAGCGCGGTGCTGATTGGTCTCAACAAACAAATGCAGTTGTTTGGTGCAGAGCATTCCCTTGCGCAATTTTTCTGCTACAATACTTACATAGTTGGCCAGTGCTCCCTGCAATTCCGCTTTGTTATTTATCAATTGACCAAAGCCGCGGGCCACGCAAATATTTTTCTTTGCCGCAGGCGATTCTTCCATGGCAATACTGCGGATTCCTTTGAGTTCATTAAAAGTTCTCTGACCTACCACAGACATATTTTTGCGCACCCATTCCTCGGGAGCATTTAGCAAATCGGCCGCAGTGTGGAATCCATTTTTTTGGAGGAGCTTGGCATACTGCGGCCCAACCCCCCAAATATCCGCCACTTCAGTAAATGCCAAGACCTCTGCAATTTTATCAGCGCTATCTAACAAGTGTACGCCAATTTGTTTCTTTGTTTTTTTAGCAAACCTGTTGGCCATTTTAGCAAGTGTTTTTGTGGGACCCATTCCCACCGAAACGGGAATCCCAATCTCACTAACCACTTGTGACTTGATGTCAAATCCTACCTGTTCTAAATTTTGATAAGGGTGCGTGCTAAAATCTAAAAACGCTTCATCAATAGAATAGTATTCAATATTGTTACAGAAGCTACCTAGTTTGCGCATGACGCGATTACTCAAAGAACCATAGAGCGTATAGTTAGAAGAAAAAACCTGCACGCCGTTGGCTTCAAAAAATTCACGGTTCATAAATGCAATGGCACCCATTTTCACACCCAGTGCTTTTGCTTCATCCGAGCGCGCAATCACGCAGCCATCGTTATTAGATAATATGACAATGGGCTTCCCTTCTAAGCGGGGTTGAAAGACTCGCTCACAGGAGGCGTAAAAATTATTGCAATCAACAAGCGCAATCATTTGGGGATTGGGGTGTGGGTTCAGGTTGTGGGTCTGGGTTCATGAGTGAGTTTATGGTTGGGGTGTGAATCTGAGTTCGGGTGTGGGGTGTGGGTTTTGGGTCTGAGTTCATGATCCGGTTGTGGAACCAGTTTACTTGGGATCAACTAGTACGCGGGTCACTACCCCCCAGACCTTAAAGTCCATTTCTTCCGTAAGTACAATGGGTTTGTAAGATGGATTTTCTGGATGCAACACCCAGGAGCGGGCGGTCTTGACCAATCGCTTCACGGTAAATTCCCCGTTTAACACGGCCACAATGATCTTGCCGTGCCCGGCTTTCAAAGAGCGGTCTACCACCAGGAGGGCGCCATCTGGGATAAAGGCGTTCATCATGGAATCACCTTTCACGCGAATCAAAAAGGTAGATAAGGGTTTGGGCACCAACATCTCCTGGAGGTTAATATCGTCCTCCATAAAATCCTGCGCCGGCGATGGAAAACCCGCGGAAATACTGGTTTTGATAAAGGGAATCTTGCGGATGGGTAGGGCGGAACGCCAAGATCTGCCCAGGATAGAGATGGTCATATTGCTAAATTATTTAGCAATATTAAGTAAAAAGATTTTACCTAGCGTGGATCATTCAAAAAATCAAGATTATTGGTAAACCCTTACATAATCTACGGTCATGCGTCTTGGAAAGATAGACTCATCAACGCCCATTTTGCCGCCGAAATCGCCGCCCACGGCAATATTTAAAATCACGTGAAAGCGCTGGTCAAAAGGCCACTCGTCAATAGACTTACCCGTGTTTTTAAATTGGTTGTAGAGCTTATTGTCTATATAAAAACGAATTTCTGAAGCTTCCCATTCAATGCTATACACGTGAAAAGCGGTGGCAAGGTCTTTAAAGCCGAGTCCCTTGGTTTTCTGCGTACCCTTCATGCCATTATAAGCATTGGTGTGCACGGTGCCAACAATAGAATCGGGCCAGTAACCAACATTTTCCATAATGTCAATCTCGCCACTCATGGGCCAAGCACCATATTTCCAATCGGTGGGCAACATCCAAATGGCTGGCCAGCTACCAAGACCTACATTCAATTTGGCCCTAACGTCTATACGACCATATTTCCAATCGCCCTTGTTTTTGGTAACCAGTCTAGCAGAAGAATAAGTGGCACCAGGCATTGCTTCTTTGTGCGCTTCTACTATGAGCATGCCATTTTCTACACGGGCATTTTTAGCAACTTTTGAGGTATAATATTGTAGTTCGTGGTTACCCCATCCGCAGATTGTTGGGCAACCCGTACCAAGATCATAACCCCATTTGGTAGAATCCGGCAAGCCATTCACATTAAACTCATCGCTCCATACTAATTTCTTAAACTGAGCATTTGCATGACCAGAAATAAGCACCAGTAGGATAACTAGTATCCCACCGATGCTCTTGATTGCTTGCTTCATAAACTTTTCTATTGGTAAACCCTGATATAATCAATTTCTAACGTGGCATTGGTAAATCCAGATTCTACAGGACCAGCAAATGAACCACCCATTGCCTGGTTCAAAATCAAAAAGAAATTCTGGTTAAAAGGAAGAGAAGAGCTGTTTCCAACGGTATGGAAAACGGTACCATCTACTAAGAATTTAATAGTGGTTGCGTCCCATTCCATGCTGTAAATATGAAACTCAGTGGTAGCGTTTAAAATGTCTTTGGTAGCGCCATCGGCATTGCCGCCAAAACGGGCAGGATGGTGTACGGTGCCATAGATCTTATTCAAGGAAGAACCCTTGTGTTCCATAATATCTATTTCGCCGCAGGCAGGCCAACTAACCGTACTAATGTTGGAACCCAACATCCAGATAGCGGGCCATGTTCCCACACCAGCGGGTAGTTTTGCTTTTACTTCTACCTTACCATACTTGAACGAGAATTTATTCTGTGATAAAATTCTAGCAGAAGTATAAGCGCTACCGCTAAAGCTTTCTTTGATGGCTTTAATTTTCAGCGTACCATTAGAAACAAAACTATTGTCAATGCGATTGGTATAATACTGCAATTCGTTATTACCCCATCCACCGGCACCAAGATCGTATCCCCACTTGGTTGGGTCTGGTGCACCGGGTGCATCAAACTCATCAAAAAAGACCATGGAGAGTGCTTTGGTAACCGTAATGGTGGTGCTTTTTGCAGCGGTTTCACCCGTACTACTTTTTGCAATCACATTCACCAAATAAGTACCGCCAGCGGGATATTTATAAGTAACAGATCCGGTAGTAGAAGTTTGAAAAATTCCATTACCAAAATCAAACTCATAACTCACTGCATTAGTGGCCGATGCCGTAAAGCTTACGTTACCACTATTGTCCGTACTTACAACGGCATTAAACACTAGGTTGGTTGGCGTAACAGCCGCTGGGCCGCTATCTTTCTTGCCGCAACTAAGCAGCAAGAAAGAAGCTATCCAGACAATACTTAAAACATGTTTCATTTATTTCATTTTGAGTTTCTGGTACCAAGAGTTACCATCTATGCCAATATTTCTGAGACTCAAAGTTGTTGAAGTAATGGCAAGGATTTCATAACTAGTTCCACCAGTACCAAAGTTAATGATTCCGTTGCCAGGAACCGTAAAGGCAATTTTGGTACTATTAGATGCGGTTGAACCGGTATTGGCATCCATAAAACTCAATTTACGGGCAGCAGCTACGTTCATAGCAAAACAAGCGTCACCACCACTAAAACCATAGAAGGCACTAGCTGCACCAATAGCAAAAGACTGGCCTTTGTTATTGATAGTCATGCTAATATTATTGTTGGCGTCTTTGCTAAAGCTAATCTCGTCGTCATAAGCACAGGCTTCTCTAGTATTAGGACCAGCCGCATACCAGATAGGAGAAAACTCATTAGCAGGTCCTACACCAAAATGGCCAGGAGCGTCTTTGTCCGTGATCCAAGTTTTGGTAGAACCACCCGTTAATGCAGCAACAATATTGGCAGGAATTTCAAATGCCACAAATACGGTTACTTTTTTACTAATGGTACTAACTGCACCACCAGTTCCAACTGCATTAATAGTAATGGTATAGTCGTTGGTACCAGGTGTGCTATACTTATAAGTGATAGCACCGGTAGGAACCACTTGGGTTTTACCATCGCCAAAATCAATATTATAAGTAAGGGCATCAGTAGCAGTGGCTTTAATAGTCACAGTACCTGTACCATTTCCGTTTGGATTAGTTGCATCCACACCAGCCACAGTAGCCGCTAGGCTTAACGCCGATGGTGTTTTCATGGATCCAAAACTGTATTCCGTTTTTTTGCAACCTGCCATCCACAAAACTGCAAGCAGCAAGAAGGCAGAAAGGGTTGTTATTTTCTTAAACATATAAATAGTTTTATCCTGTTAGAATAGATTGATATCGTCAAAGTAGAAAGTGAAGTTAGAAGAACCATCGCCCACGGTACCTAGTTCAAAAATCAACACAATCTTGTGGTAACTGTTGGCGGTATTAATGGCACTATAGTCAAAGGTTAATTCTTCCCAACCATTGGCAACAGTAGTGGTTACTTCTTTTTCAAAGTTCAACGCACCATTGTCTTTGTTTTCTACTTTTAATAAAACCTTAGCACCCACTCTTGGTGAATAGACTTTCATCTTAAAGGTTTTCTTGCTAAAATCAATGGGACCACCTAACTCAATAAAGGAACCACCCCAAGGCTGACCAGCACTCTTAATCATCTTACCTACTTTGGCAGTAGTGTTAATACCAGTCTTAAATGGATTGTCTACCACAGTAGCACCACCACCATCAAAATTGGTGAAAGTATAAGTAAGGGCTGAGTTTTCAAAGTTCAGAGGAAGACCCAAACCAACTACTACATTGGTAGTTAGGTATTTCACATCGTCCCAATAAAATACTTTGCCATTGCCATTATTACCAAAGTCAAAGAAGATAGAAGCTTTGTTGTATTTGTAAGCGGCATTAATAGCAGCAGTACCTGTGGCTTGATTTTTAAAGTCAAAGATCAAAGTTTCCCAAGCATTGGCAACAGTACTGGTAGCTTCTGTTTCAACAGACTTAGTACCATCAGCAGCGTCTTCAATTTTCAATCTGATCTTAATTCCAGCAGCAGGAGAATACACCCTAACACTCATTTGAGAAGTAGTGTTATTAATAGGAATGGCTTTTGCAAAACCAGCAGCAGTTCCCATGGTTGTACCAGCCCAGGTTTCAGCACCATTTGGCTTGGTAGTTTTCATTACTTTATTTGCCGCATTGGTAGGATCAGCTGCCATTACAGAAGCGTTGTTACCAAAGTCAATCACAGAATAATTTACCGCAGCGTCATCAAATGTTACGGGCAAATCCATTTGTGTACTTGGCATGGTAGCAGCCAATAAGATATCATCAAAATAGAAAGTAAAATTGGCCGATCCATCACCAGCAGTACCCAGTTCAAAAATCAACACAATATTGTTGTACACATTAGCAGTGTTGATGGTAGAAAAGTCAAATCCAATTTCTTCCCAAGCATTGGCAACCGTAGTAGTTCTTTCTTTTTCAAAACTAATTCCGCCGTTAGCAGCGTTCTCTACTTTCAACAACACTTTAGCACCTACTCTTGGAGAATAGACTTTCATGCGGAAGATCTTGTTGGTACTAAAATCAATTGGTGCACTCAAGGGCAATACAGAACCACCCCATACCTGACCAGCACTCTTGATCATTCTACCCACTTTAGCACTGGTATTGATACCACCACTTTTAGGGTTTGCAATCACTGTTGAATTACCACCGTCAAAATTGTTAAAGACATAATTAATGGTAGGAGATTCAAATGTTACGGGCAGCAACACAGGATCAACAATAGTGATCACTTTGGTAAATTCTGTTTTAGCAGCACCACCACTTAAGGCAACCACTTTCACAGTATATGTACCAGTTTTTGTGTACACGTGGCTCACGGTTTGACCCTCGTTAAAATTGGTAGCAATTTCACCAACTACGTCTCCAAAATAAACTTGGAAAAAGGTTTCATACAAAGCTTTGGCACCAACGTTTACTTTAAAATTATTGCTAGCGTCAATATCAACTGTAGCTTCTAATTTTTCAGGTGCTTTAAAAGTTACGGTCAACTGTTGTGTTTTTTCAACCGTTTTACCCGCAATATTATAAGCCACTAATTTTACGTTGTATACGCCTTCTTTATAAACGTGGGTAGTGCTTTTACCCGCCAATACTTTGGTTGCAGTGGTTGTAGCGTCTCCAAAAAATACATCATAAGAAACGGCGCCTTCACCGTTTGGTGTAATGGTTACCAAACCCGAGTTGTCTTGGGTAATGGTAAACAAGGCCGATAATTTATCAGGAGCAGATGCGCTTTCAACAAAAGACGTATCTGTGAAGTCCTTCTTGGTACATGCTGTGAGAACTAATCCCAGCAGCAGGGCACTAAATAAATATTTGATTGGTTTCATATCTAGTTTTTGTTGTGTGATTAATAGCCGCTATTCTGCGTAAGACCTGAAATTTCCACTTCCTGTTGTGGTATTGGAAATACTTCATGCTTACCCGCTTTAAATCCAGTGATCTTGGTAGCTGCTTGACCAGTTCTTACCAAATCAAAGAATCTATCACCTTCCATTGCCAATTCTAATCTGCGTTCATTCCAGATAGCGTCTCTAAGAGCCGTACCAGTAGCAGCAATATTATTAGCAGTGTTACCAAAAGCACGAACACGAACCTGATTTAAATAACCCAAAGCTTTTACATCATTGGGAGCGCTAGCTCTGTTATATGCTTCAGCAGCCATGAGCAATACATCTGAATAACGGATGATCCTGAAGTTGTTGGTATAGTTCAGTTCTAACTGACCAGAGGTTTCGCCCTTACGAGGCAGGTATTTCTGATTGTACAAACCGGTGTTCTTATAAGGAGCTACTTGGTAAGTAATTCCAAAACTAGGGTTAGCCGTTTTGTAAGCTTCAATATCCAGCACCGTTACCGCTTTGCGTTGGTCACCAGCAGTGTATGCAGCAGCCAAGTTTTGCGTAGGTAAGTTGGTACTCCAACCTGCCGCATAAGGCATGTTAGCAGAACCATTCAAACCCCTGATGCCAGTTTGTTGAACAGCATAGTTACCCTGACCTCTTGTAG
>CAIZMD010000359.1 GCA_903933995.1 uncultured Bacteroidota bacterium | reverse complement strand
CTTTTATCAAAACACGAACAATAAAACAACCATGGACAACAAAAAGAACCCCGCTTATACTAGAACCGATAACAGAAAAGAGGTATTGAAAGAAGACGAATGGAAAATAATTCTCTCCCCGGCAGTGTATTATATTTCTCGTCAAAAAGGAACCGAAAGACCTTATACCAGCAAGTTTGAAAACTTTAAAGAAATAGGAACCTATTATTGTGGTGCTTGCGGCAATCCATTGTTCAAGAGCGATACCAAATTTGACGCCGGATGCGGATGGCCTAGTTTCTATGAGCCCATTAGCAAAAGCTCAATTATCTATTTGCCAGACAATACCCTTGGCATGAAAAGAACAGAAGTAGAATGTGGCCGTTGCAAAGGACATTTAGGACATGTCTTTGACGATGGTCCTCCTCCAACAGGATTGCGTTATTGCATCAATGGCGTTGTACTTGATTTTGAAAAAGCACAAGCGGCTGAGAAAAAATACGATGATGAAAAGTCAAAAGTAAAAAGTCTAAATTCAAAAGGGTAGGTAGTGAATAAGTCAAAATCCAAAAGGGAAATTCAATAATAAAAGACTAGAAAACAGGGAAATTTAAAATAAAAAACCAAAAAATGATTCTACGGAATCATTTTTTTAATAGCTTTGTTAACCATTTGGTTAATTTATGGCAAAAAGTAAAAAAGATAATAATACAGAACAACAGATTTTAAATGCTGCTAGGCAGGTTTTTTTAGAAAAAGGACTTTCGGGGGCAAGAATGCAAGATATTGCGGATAAGGCAGAGATCAATAAAGCCATGTTGCACTATTATTTTAAAAATAAGGAATTACTTTTTGAAACAATTTTTCAAGAAACCGCAGGTAAACTTTTTCCGCATTTTGATAAATTGATGGACTCTGACCTAAACTTCTTTGATAAAATTAGATCTATTGTATCAAGTTATATTGAAATGGTTTCCCAAAACCCTTATTTACCCTTATTTGTAATAAGTGAGTTGAACAAAAACCCAGAAATAGGCTTGAAGCATTTTTTTGAAAAACAAAGACCAGGGTTTGTTAAAAAATTTAAAGAATCAATAGAAGAAAGTATCAATTCAGGTCTGATTCTACCCATCAATCCAATTCATCTAATTATCAATATGTTTTCAATGTGTGCGTTCCCTTTTATGGCCAAACCCATGCTAAAAATTATCACAGGAATAGAAGAAGAACAGTTTAACATACTAATGGAACAGCGAAAAGTATTGGTAGCTGAGTTTATCATTAATTCAATCAAAAAATAATTTTTTTATGCGTAAATTAACCAAATGGTTAACGATTGGTGCAAGCTTATTTTTGATGCTAATCGGGACTATTGAATTGCCTGCTCAATCTGTCATTTCAAAACTCAATTTGGAACAGGCTTACCAACTAGCTAGATCTAATTATCCCCTCATCAAACAGAAAGACTTAATTGGTAAAACAGCTTTTCTAACTATTGAAAATATTAATACTGCTTACTTACCTCAATTTAGCCTAAATGGTCAGGCTAGTTATCAATCTGATGTAACAAGTATCAATATCCCAATTGCAGGAGCTAGTATAGTACCTATGAGTAAAGACCAGTATAAGTTTTGGGGTGAATTAAATCAGTTGATTTATGATGGAGGGATGATTAAGAACCAAAAACAATTACAAGAGCGTAGTACTTTAATTGATGATCAAAAGTTAGAAGTTGAATTGTACAAGTTAAAGGATAGGATCAATCAATTGTATCTGGGATTATTATTAATAGAAGCGCAAATTTTTCAAGCAAAATTATTTAATGAAAATATTCAAATTGGCCTAAAAACAGTTAATGCTCAACTAGCTAGTGGAACTGTTTTTAAGTCTGCAGCTTTAGTTCTAGAAGCCCAATTATTACAAACAGACCAACGGATTGTAGAACTAAAATCAAATAAGATAGCTCTTTCAAAAGTATTAGGGTTATTTATTAATCATCAAATCCCCGAAAATATTCAATTAGAAAAACCGGAAATGAATGATTTATTAGATGCTACAATAGATAGACCAGAAGTAAAATTATATGCATATCAAGATAGTCTACTCTATATTCAAAATCAATTAGTGTCTGCAAAATCAATTCCTAAGATTAGTTTATTTGCGCAAGGTGGATATGGTAGACCTGGCTTGAACATGTTAAATAATGATTTTGCCTTATTTGGAATAGGAGGTGTAAGGTTAAATTGGTCTCTGAGTAATTTATACACTAGGAAAAGAGAACACCAAGTTGTGGCATTAAATCAAAAAATAAATGAAGTACAGAAAGAGGTATTTGTCTTCAATACCACAACACAGCTTTCACAACAATTAGAAGAAGTAAAAAAGCTACAAGCCTTATCCAATATTGACCATCAAATTATTGATGTAAGAATAAATATTACAGCTGCATCCAAGGCCCAACTTCAAAATGGAGTAATCAATTCAAATGATTATTTAAGAGAAGTAAATGCCGAAGATCAAACTAGAAATAATTTTTTATTACATCAAATTCAGTTATTACAAGCTAAAATAAATTATAAAACAATTAAGGGAAATCACTAAAAACTATTTTATGAAGTATAGAAATTTAATTTTTACAATTATAAGTATTGCATTCTTGAGTGCATGCAGTTCAAGTCAACTGAAGTATGATGCCGCAGGTATTTTTGAAGCAGACGAAGTAATTGTTTCATCTGAACTACCAGGTAAGATTTTAGATTTTAAGGTGAATGAGGGGAATATATTACAAAAGGGTGCTACAGTTGCCATAATAGACGCATCGCCTATCAGTCTTCAACAAGAGCAATTACAAGCTTCAGTTAAAGCTCTTTCTCAAAAAACTCAAAATGTTGCCCCGCAGATTAAATTATTAAATGATCAAATAGCAGTTCAAACAACTCAATTGACTAATCTACAACACGAACGGAATAGAATTGAAACACTTTTAAAAGCAGACGCTGCTACTGCAAAACAATTAGATGATATTAATTTTCAAATTGAATCTGTAAAAAAACAAATTGCCGTAACTCAACAGCAGATTGCCGTACAGATTAATAATGTGCAAACACAGAATAGAGCCATATTAAGTGAAACTGACCCCTTAGAAAAACAAATTGCACAGCTGAAAGACAAGGAAAAAAGATCAACTATCATTAACCCAATCAATGGAACCATACTTACTAAATATGCTATGGAAGGTGAAATAACAAGTGCTGGAAAAGCCATGTATAAAATAGCAGATTTGAGTACTTTGATTCTGAGAACCTATATCAGCGGAACACAATTATCCCAAATTAAAATAGGCCAAAATGTAAAAGTATTTATTGATGAAGGTGATAAAAAGTATAAAAACTACACTGGTACTATAACTATGGTTTCTGACAAAGCCGAGTTTACGCCAAAAACTATTCAAACAAAAGATGAGCGTGCAAATCTAGTTTATGCTGTTAAAGTGCTTGTCAAGAATGATGGGTATTTGAAAATTGGTATGTATGGTGAAATCCAATTCAAATAATATGTCAGCAGTAATAGTAAATAATATTAGTAAAAAATATAAGGTTGAAAAATCTCAGGTAACTGCACTTAATACTGTAAGTTTTGAAGTGTTAAAAGGTGAGCTTTTTGGTATTGTAGGACCAGATGGATCTGGAAAAACAAGTTTGTTTAGAGTACTTACCACTTTGCTATTGGCCGATAGTGGTAATGCCAGCATTGAAGGATATGATATAGTTAAGGATTATAAAATAATTAGAAAAAAACTTGGCTATATGCCTGGAAGATTTTCTTTGTATCATGACCTAACTGTGGAAGAAAACCTTTCTTTTTTTGCAACTATTTTTAATACTTCCATAGCTGAGAATTATGATTTGATTAAAGATATCTACCAACAGATTGAGCCATTTAAACATAGAAGGGCAGGCAAATTATCTGGAGGTATGAAACAAAAGCTTGCTTTGTGTTGTGCATTAATTCATAAACCATCAGTATTAATTCTTGATGAACCTACAACAGGCGTTGATGCTGTATCTAGAAAAGAATTTTGGGAAATGTTACAGCGATTAAAAGCACAAGGAATTACCATTCTTGTTTCAACACCATACATGGACGAAGCTAGCATGTGCGATAGAGTTGCCTTAATGCAAAATGGACAAATATTAGCCATTGACAAGCCTGATCAGATTAATCTTCAGTTTTCAAAGCCTCTTTGGGCGGTAAAAGCTGCCTCAATGTACAGTTTATTGAAAACTTTTAAAAAATGGCAAGCAGTTGAATCTTGTTATTCATTTGGGGAATATTATCATGTAGTGATGAAGTCAGACTTAAATGGGAATGATGCAATTAAGAGCTACTTATTGCAACAACAATTCTTAGATATAGAGGTACATCAAATAACAGCCAATATAGAAGATTCATTTATGGCGCTAATGAATAAATCACATGATTAATCAGAATGTAATTATAGCAGAAGGGCTTACCAAAATCTTTGGCAATTTTGTGGCTGTAGACCATATTTCTTTTGAAGTAGCAAAGGGTGAAATATTTGGATTTTTAGGTGCAAATGGCGCAGGTAAAACTACTGCCATGAGAATGTTATGTGGGCTGTCTACACCAAGTTCAGGAAAAGCTACTGTTGCGGGATTTGATTTGTTCAAGGATACAGAACAAATAAAAAAAAGCATTGGTTATATGAGCCAAAAATTTTCTTTGTATGAAGACTTGACAATCAGAGAGAATATTCAGTTTTATGGTGGAATCTATGGATTGTCTAAAAAGCAAATTCAGGAAAAAACAACCTATTTAGTAGAACATCTACATCTTCAGAATTATCAAAATAGTTTGGTAAAGTCTCTTCCACTCGGTTGGAAACAAAAATTGGCTTTCTCCGTAGCAATTGTACATGATCCTGCTATTGTTTTTTTGGATGAACCTACCGGTGGTGTTGATCCTGTCACAAGAAGAGAATTCTGGGAATTGATTTATGATGCTTCTGAAAGAGGGATAACCGTATTTGTAACAACCCATTATATGGACGAAGCAGAATATTGTAATAGGGTCAGTATTATGGTAGATGGGAGAATAGAGGCACTTGATACCCCCCAAAACTTAAAGAAAACATTCAATAGTCTTTCTATGGATGAAGTGTTTTTAAAATTGGCTCGTAAAGCAGTAAGAGGAGAATAGTATGAAACAGTTTTTTGCCTTTGTTAAAAAAGAGTTTTTCCATATTTGGAGGGACAAGAGAACCTTGTTTATTTTATTGGGTATGCCTATTACACAAATCATAATTTTCGGATTTGCGCTAACTAACGAGGTTAAAAATTCTAAAATGGCCATCTTGGATTTTTCCAAGGATGCGGCTTCCAGTCAACTCGTTCAAAAAATGAGTGTAAGTAAGTATTTTGATGCTACAACTGTTTTAACAAATTATCAAGAGGTACTACCTGTTTTCAAAAAAGGCAAGATTAAAATGATCTTGGTAATACCACAACATTTTGCCAATGACTTACAACATGGTAATCAGGCTCATATACAATTAATTTGTGACGGCTCCGATCCTAATGTGGCCAATACCCTTTCTACCTATGCTTCTGCTATTATCAAAGACTTTCAAACTGCAATTGTTAAAGAGCAGAAACTCCCTTATCGGATTGAAACAGATATTAGGATGATGTATAACCCAGAATTAAAAGGTGCTTACAGTTTTGTACCTGGGGTAATGGCCCTAATTCTAATGCTTACAAGTGCCATGATGACTTCTATTGCTATTGTGAAAGAAAAGGAAATGGGTACTATGGAAATTATCCTTGTCTCTCCTTTGCGACCATTTAGTGTAGTCATTGCAAAAGCTATTCCTTATATGATATTGTCCATGGTGAATGTGGCAACTATTCTTTTACTGAGTGTATATGTATTAGATGTTCCAATTAGAGGTAGTTTATTACTGTTATTGTCTGAAGGTTTGTTATTTACAATTACCTCATTAGCGCTAGGTTTATTAATCTCTTCCATTACAGATTCTCAACAGGTTGCCATGTTAATCTCATTAATGGGACTGTTTTTACCTACAACAGTTTTGAGCGGCTATATGTTTCCAATTGAAAACATGCCACTTCCCTTACAGGTAATGTCTAATTTGGTTCCAGCTAAATGGTTTTATTCTATTGTAAAAACCATTATGATTAAGGGTCTTGGGCTTAGTTACGTTTGGAAAGAAACACTAATATTAATTGGCATGACGGTTTTTCTATTTGGACTCAGTATTAAGAAATTTAAAACCAGATTATCATGAGTGTATTAAAATATTTATTACAAAAAGAGTTCAGACAAATTTTCAGAGATCCTTCCATTCTGAAAATTATATTCATCATGCCAGCATTGCAATTAATAATTATACCACTTGCTGCCGATTATGAGGTAAGAAATATAAATCTCTCTATTGCAGATCATGACCATTCTGTTTACACCCAACAAATGATTCAAAAAATCAAGTCTTCTGGTTATTTTAAATTGGTTAATTATTCCAGTACATTTCAGGAAGCCTTTACAAGTATTGAATCAGATAAAGCTGATATTGTTTTAGAAATTCCCGCCAATTTTGAACAGAATATTGTAAGAGAGGACCATGCAAGCTTGTTTATTGCTGTAAATGCGGTTAACGGAATGAAAGCTAATTTGGGGGCGTCTTATTTACAAAACATTATTCTTAACTATAATAATCAAATTAGAACCAAATGGATTCAATTTCCCCCAATACCTCCGCAAACCAATATAAAAGTATCTGTATCTAATTGGTTTAATCCCATGATGAGTTATAAGTATTTTATGGTTCCAGCGGTATTAGCAACCTTGCTTACATTATTGGGAACCTTTCTTACAGCCTTGAATATTGTTAGGGAAAAAGAAATTGGAACTATTGAACAAATTAATGTAACACCGGTAAAGAAATATCATTTTATTCTTGGAAAACTAATTCCTTTCTGGATCTTAGGATTGGCTGTTCTGACCATTGGATTTTTAATCATGCGATTTGGATACCAAATTCATCCGGTTGGTAACATGCTAATTGTATATCTTTTTGCATCACTTTATTTACTTGTTATTTTGGGTTTGGGCTTATTAATTTCAACTTATGCAGATACCCAGCAGCAAGCCATGTTAATTTCATTTTTTTTATTAATGATCTTTATTATGCTTGGCGGATTGTTTACCTCAATTGATAGTATGCCTGATTGGGTTCAGAAACTCACATGGTTAAACCCTGTCTCCTATTTTATTGAAGTAATTAGAATGGTTGTATTAAAAGGTAGTGGACTTTCAGATATCAAGAACCATATTTTTGTTATCATCGGATTTGCCATATTTCTGAATAGTTGGGCAGTCTGGAATTACAAAAAGACCACTTAATAGTGGTCTTTTTGTTTAGGATACTGTCTATTATTGTTTTGTAACTCTTGCTAGTTAAGTGTTATAGACCAATAATGATTTTATTCACGGTCTGGTCTTTGCAAAGTTTGTTAATCTCTGCAACGTCTTTGTTTACCAAGTCTTGCATTTGTTTTTTAAGCGGCTGCCAAAGTTGATCAAGCTCTGTATAACGTTCTAATTGCGCATTGGTTACATAAGGAATATTGGCGTCTAATTCTCCTTTTAAGAATACATAGTCCGCAGAGAGTTTGTTGATATAATTGATCACGTCATCATTACTCTGAGATTTTGTTTGCACCAATGCTTCTTCCCATTTAGCCAATGTTTTCTGCACTTTGGCAGATTGTTCTCTGATGGCTTTATACATAGAAGTATCGCTGAGTTGTTCTTGTAAGTCAGACAATTGTTTGTTCAATTTGCGCATATTGGCAACTGACTTATGTATCTCGTTAATACCTGCTTCTACTTTTGACGCAAGAATATGTTGGTCTTCATAGTCTTTGGCAGTTGCTACAATTCTTGGATCAGGTAACACTTTAAAGGAAACGGTTTT
>CAIZMD010000358.1 GCA_903933995.1 uncultured Bacteroidota bacterium | reverse complement strand
CTTTTATCAAATCTGTGTTTATTGCCAGCAATTTTATTACCCTGACCAAGACCCCAGATACGGATGATTGGCAAGACGTCATTCCTTCTATCAAGACTTTCTTGAAAGAGTATTTGGAAAACGGCGGTGTTGTAGTCAATGATGACGAGGTTTCAAAAACCAAACAAGAAGCTAGCAATACCGTAAGTGCGGATGACGATGATATTGTAAAACGCGTAAAAGAATTGTTGGAGAACTATGTAAAACCAGCCGTTGAAATGGATGGTGGTGCTATTCAGTTCCGCAGTTATAAAGACGGTGTGGTGAACCTAATGTTGCAAGGATCTTGCAGCGGTTGTCCTTCTTCTATGGTTACTTTGAAAGCCGGTATAGAAGGCATGATGAAACGCATGATTCCTGAGGTAACAGAAGTGATGGCAGAAGCCGAATAATATTTGAATTAGTTTGAGTGATACTAGCGCCCTTGGAATTTTCCGGGGCGTTTTTTATTTCAAATTTTCAGAAATGTTGTGTGCCATTTTTACGTTATTAGCTAAAGATTTCAAATTTTGACCCAAATCACTACTTTTAATAAATGAAAATTGCACTTCAATATGTAAGCGACTTAAACGGTAAACCACATGCCGTTCAAATGCCTGTTAGCGAATGGGAAAAAGTACTTTTGCATATTAAGAAATCAGAGCAAGTACTAAAAATAAAATCCGATCTCAAAGTTGCATTTAAACAAGTAGATACAATAAGAAAATCAAAAGGTAAAAAACAAACTTTAACTGATTTTCTAAATGAATTATAAAGTAATACCGGTTGATAAATTCAAAAAGGAAGCCAAACGGTTAATTAAAAAATATCCTTCTCTCAAATCTGAATTAACTTAATTAGCAGCATCTCTTTCTATTGAACCAACTCAAGGAACAGCTTTAGGAAATAATGTATTTAAAATAAGAGTCTCTATTAAAAGTAAAGGGAAAGGTAAAAGCGGAGGTGCTCGCATTATTACTTATGTAATTTCTCCTCAGAAAGAAGTTTATCTCCTAACAATTTATGATAAAGCAGAATTTGACTCTATTGATGATAAAATGCTACGTAGAATCATAGCTGTTATTCCAACTGAGAAATGAAACCAACAGTGCATTTTAGCAATTGGTACTTCAGTGCTAGTTCTCAGCTTAATACAAATCCAATCAGTAGTTCCAAGCCGTTCAGTATATTTCTAGGCAGCAATACATATTCTAATCTTTTGTAACTTTATTCAGCTACAGTCCCAACTGCTTCAATGCGCGAGGCATTGGCGGTCAGGCTGATATCCGACATTGTTCATAAAATCGACAATAATAGAAAATAATGGAGACTAAAGTAAAAATAACTACCACTTTTAATTGCTCATTGGAAAGAGCATTCAAGTCGCCAATGCTATGTGATGTAACCAAAGTTCATACAGGATATGGAATGATGCCAAGAGTAACTCATTGTACGGAAGACGAAAATTGGGGGAAAATAGGATCGAGTAAAAAAGTATTTGTTGAAAAATCATTGACTCATAAAGGAGGTTTCGGTTCGGTTGACAATGTAGTTGAACGAATTGAAGACAAATATTGGAAAATAGAAATTAATCAATTCCAAGCTTGGATGTTAAGTTTTAACAAATTTGTTGGCGAGTGGCAGACAACCGAAATTGAAAAAGATAAAATCCTGATTGAATACACCTATACACTTTATTCAAGCAATGTTTTGCTTTATCCTCTAAATTGGATTTTTACAAAGACATTTTGGAGAAAATATATGAATCAAGCATTGGAAAATGTTAGACAAATCACCATTGATAAAGAACCGTATCAATATGTATAAAAAGATTGAACTGCTGATTGTGGCTTTACAAATTGTCACTTAAGCAGGGAAGAATAGGAATGTTGTATTTTTAATCTGTGATTCAAAAAGTTCAATCATATCTTCTTAAACATTGGGACGCTTTGTTAGCAGCCCTTGCAGCCTGCGTGAGCATTTACTATCTCACAGCCTTTAGTGGGATTGGTCTTTCACCTGATTCCATTGCGTATAGTTCTGCGGCCATTAATTTAAAAAATGGCGCAGGTCTGTTGGATTATAATTCCCTGCCCTTGGTAGATTTTCCAGCAGGCTATCCCCTTTTTTTAGCAGGTTTTTCTTTGATCAGTGGATTGGCACCCATTGCTCTTGCGCCAGTGTTGAATGCGGGATTGTATGTGGTCTTGATCTTACTCACCAGTCAGATTTTGCATGGCATGGAGGGTATCACCAGATTTTATCGCGCAGCTTTATTTTTGGTGTTGGCATGTAGTCCCTGTTTGTGGGAAGTCTATGGCATGCTCTGGTCCGAGACCCTGTTCTTGGTAATGGTGTTAGCATTTATTCTGCAATGGAAACGCTACACCGTGGCACATAATGATCGCCATCTTTTTCTGTTAGCCTTACTAGTTGGTCTTGCTTTCTTAACCAGGATTGCAGGCCTTAGTTTATTAGCCACCGGTTTTGCGCTCATCTTATTTGATGGACAGATCAACGGTCTAAAAAAAATCAAACAACTCACGCTCTTTAGTTTGGTGGGCATTATTCCCTTGGCCATTAATTTGTATCGCAATCATTTGGTCACGGGCACGGCTGCTGGGGTTCGTCAAAAAGCGCTGCGTTCTTTGGGTCAGAATCTAGTAGATAGTGGATGGGTACTTGGAACCTGGTTGCCCTTTATTGGAGAAAATGGTTTTGCTGGCGCGATGGTTTTGCTAGTGCTCTTGATTTTGGTAATAGCTTTATTACTGTTCCGTGTTTTTCAACAACAATATTATCACAAGACTAGCACGGCTGTTTTGGCTTGCTTCTTGGTCTATGCCATTTTTATTTTGGGCATTTCATCGGTGTCTAGATTTGAAACTTTGAGTAGTAGGTTATTGTCTCCCATGTACCTGCCCCTACTCCTGACGATTGTATATTTTGTAGCAGCACTGATTAACAAGTCCAAAAGGATCTTCAAATATTTGACCATCGGCGCAGCCTTATTGGTTTTGGGTTTTGGACTAAAGCATCAATATGTTTTAAATGCCTTTAATTGGGAGGGTATCAAAGACGCGGGTATTCCTGGTTATTCGGAAATACAGTGGACGGAATCTCCCTTGGTGGCTTATATAAACCAACACAAAGATGCTTTGAATGCGCCCATTTATGCGGATGCT
>CAIZMD010000357.1 GCA_903933995.1 uncultured Bacteroidota bacterium | reverse complement strand
CTTTCTAAAGCCTCTCTTGAAAATGTTTACGCAGCGTTTGTTTTAGCCAATGGCGCCAGAATGGAAGGCATTGAAGCTGAAATGTTTTTTACTTTTTTTGGATTGGAAGCCATCCATAATAAAAAGTTGGAACACTTGCACGTGGCAACTGTAGGAAACCCGGCAATGCATATGCCAACTATGATTGGAGGATTGCCAGGTATGGAAGCACTGGCTACCAGTATGATGAAAAAAGAAATGGAGAAATTAGACATGCCAGAAGTGCGTGAATTTTTAGAAATTTTGCAAGCATCCGGTGTTAAATTATGGGCTTGTAAGTTGGCAATGGAAATGTTTCATTATGAAAAAGAAGACATGTTCCCTGGATTGGATGGCGTTTTAACTGTAGGAGATTTTTACAAACAGGGCTCCGGTATTGGAACCCATATGTTGTTCATTTAACAATTCAATAGTATGATTTTTGACAACCGCGAACACGTAAATGAGCCACTTACAGAAGGTGAGTCTTTCCGTGACAGAATTGGTACCATTGATGAATCTGGAAAACGGAAATGGATTTTTGCGTATAAGCCGCCAAAAGGAAGCAAGTTCTATAATATTCGCAGTTGGTTGAGTTATCTCTACTTTATTGTGTTTTTTGGATTGCCATTTGTCTATGTTAATGACAGACCCTTTTTCCTGGTTAATATACCTCAAGCCAAGTTTATTTTCTTTGGTAAAGTATTTTGGCCACAGGACTTTTTCATATTGGGATTGACCATGGTCACTTTTGTTTTTTTTATCATTTTGTTTACGGCAGCTTTTGGGCGATTGTTTTGTGGATGGGCTTGCCCCCAAACAAATTTCATGGAAATGATGTTCCGTAAAGTGGAATATCTGATACTTGGAGATGCCCCAGCACAAAGACAATTGAAATCAGCACCCTGGACAGGTAAAAAGATCTTTAAGGTGAGCTTAAAGCAAATAGCTTTTTACTTATTATCCTTTGTGATTGCTAATTTTTTTCTAGCCTATATTATAGGCATGCGTGAACTAGAGAAAATTATTACTGAACCTGTAAGTCAGCATATAGTTGGATTTAGTGCCATTCTAGTATTCAGTGCCGTATTCTTTGCTGTTTATAGTTTCTTTAGAGAACAGGCTTGTATTGTAGTTTGTCCTTATGGTAGGTTACAGAGCGTGTTGCTTGACAAGAATAGCATGATTGTGGCTTATGATTATGTAAGAGGGGAGCCTCGTGGTGCTGCAAAGAAACAAACTGAAGCAATGCTTTCACAAGGTGATTGTATTGACTGTCACCAATGCGTTAAAGTTTGTCCAACTGGTATTGACATAAGAAACGGTCTACAAATGGAATGCGTAGGTTGTACTGCTTGTATTGACGCCTGTGACCACGTGATGGAAAAAATAGGAAAGCCAAAGGGTTTGATCAGGTATGCATCAGAGAATAGTATTGCAAACAGTGTTCCGCTTAAGTATACTACAAGGATGAAATTATATACTGGTCTCTGTGCCATAGTATTAACTGTTTTAGGTATTATGTTGGCCACTAGAAAAGACGTAGATCCAACCGTCATGCGTACCCCTGGACAATTGTTCCAAATGCGTGGAGAAGACAGTATCTCTAATTTGTACAATATTAAAGTGGTTAATAAAACCATGCACCCTATTCCATTAACAATAAAGTTAGAAGGTCAGGGTGGTGTTATTGAAACCATTGGTAAATCTTATATTGAAGTAGCCAAAGAGGGACAGGGTTCTGGAAGCTTTTTTGTAGTGCTACCTAAATCAGCTGTTAAGGAAAGAAAGACTACCATTAAGCTTGGTTTTTATCAGGGTGATACCAAGATAAGTGAGAGTGAAACCAATTTTCTTGGTCCAGTTGGACTATAAATCAGCGTTATTTTTTGATGAATAGGATAATAAGAAGGCCCTCCATGGAGGGCCTTCTTAATTAATTTTTGAGAGATTTGATAATGGCCATGATATCTTCTTCCCCAAGTCCTTCTTTAATTGCTTTGTGAAAACTATTTAAAAGGGGAGTTGATAATGCACTATTCAAGCCTGCATCTTTGGCTAGTCCAAGGTCTTTGACCAAGTGCTTTAATGCAAATGCGGCAGGAAATTCTGATTGTAAAATGGAATTGGTCTTGAGTTTACTAAGTCCATTGCCCAGTGCTCCTTCATTAATTATGGTTAACATGTTTTCAGGACTAATGCCGTTTTGCTGAGCAAACAAAATAGCTTCTGCTAAACCTTGTATATGTAAGCCCAATAAATAATTGTTGGCCAATTTTGCACTACTTCCATACCCCGGACCACCTAAATAAATTGACATTTTGCCAAGCACCTCAAATAGGGGTCTTGCCTTCTCATGGTTTTCAGATTTACCCCCAACCAAAATCAACAAAGTTCCATCCTGCGCTGGTTTAACGCTACCAGAAACTGGGGCTTCTAAAAATTCTAACCCTTTTTTTTCTATGGTGGAAGCAAGATATCTAGAAGTTTCCGGTGCAACCGTACTCATATCTATCAACAACTTTCCCTGTTGATTGGTTAGGTCTGAAGAAAATAATCCGTCTGGGCCTTCAAATACTGATTTAACTGCTGCATCATTTGACAGCATCGTGAAAACGATATCTGAAGCTGCTAATACTGATGCAGGGTTTTGGGCGGAGATTGCTCCAGCATCTATTAAAGATTTTTCTTTATCTCTGCTTCGGTTATATATGGTTAATGTATACCCTGCTTTCAATAAATTAGTAGCCATGGGTATGCCCATATTGCCAAGTCCTATCCAACCAATCTTGATTGTGTTTTCCATGATGTGTAAAATATAATGAGTTACAAATTACAACATCAATTTAGCAGTTTCATCAAAGCAATTGCATTTCTTGATTTGCCGCTTTCCAACTAACATATCCTCCAGACAAATTGGCCACGGTTTCATAACCAGTTTGTCTAAGTATGCGTTGAGCCAAATATCCTCTAAGACCTGCTTCACAGTATATATAGACGGGTCTGTTGGTTGGTATTTCCTGCATGCGATCTCGAATTTCATCAACAGGTATGTTAACAGCATTTGGTATGTGACCTGCTTCAAATTCGGCATTAGTTCTTACATCTAGTAAAAATGCTGTTTCTGGTAATTGTGAAACTTGATCCCAATAAAAAACACGTAGTCTATCTAAGAGAATATTTTCAGCAACAAAACCAGCCATATTTACAGGGTCTTTTGCAGAGGAATAGGGTGGTGCGTAAGCGTGTTCAAATTCAACTAACTCGGCAATATTGCTACCTCTTTGAATCAGTGAAGAAAGAATATCAATTCTTTTGTCAACCCCTTCTTGACCTGCAATTTGGGCACTATATATTTTGCCGTCTTCTGGAGAAAAAGCAATTTGAATAGCCATCTGTTTGGCCCCTGGGTAATAACCTGCGTGTGAGCCACTATGATTGGTAGAAACAATATGTTTAATACCTGCATTTTTCAGGTGTTTGGATGCAGTTCCAGCTGTAGCCACTGTCATGTCAAATACCTTTACAATGGCGGTATTGATGGCACCATGGTATTGGCTTTTATTTCCAAGGACTATATTATTGGCTGCAATTCTACCTTGTTTATTGGCAGGACCAGCCAAATATGTATTCATTGATTGACCAGTGATGGGATTGGCAAATTCTATAGCATCGCCAACGGCATAAATATCTGGGTTTGAAGTCTGTAAAAACTCATTTACCCAAATGCCTTTTGCAGCACCCAAGTTTAGACCAGCCATGCTGGCTAATTTAGTATCAGGTCTTACTCCAATAGAAAGTAATACCATTTCTGCATCAATGCATGTTCCGTCTTTGAATAAGACTTTGACCCCTTTTTCTAAAGCTTCAAATCCAGTTACTGCTGTGGATAGTCTTAGGTCTACTCCTTTTGAACGTATATGTTGTTGTACCAGTGCTGCAATAGGATAGTCTACTGGGGCTAAAATTTGATTCCCCATTTCAATAATGCTCACTTTCATACCTAGATCATGCAAGTTTTCTGCCATTTCTAGGCCAATGAAACCTGCACCAATGACTACCACTTTGCTGGTTTTATGCTTCTGTACAAATGATTTAATATAATCAGTATCCGCTACATTTCTTAGGGTATAAATGCCAGGTAGGTTAATCCCATTTAAAGGTGGTCTAATAGGTTCTGCTCCGGGAGATAATACCAATTTGTCATAAGATTCTTGGTATTCCTCGCCAGTCAATAAGTTTTTAGCAGAAACCATTTTTTGTATAGGATCTATTGCAATAACTTCTGTAGAAATACGAACATCTATATTGAATCTAGATTTGAAAGAAGAAGCTGTTTGTACAAATAATTTATTTCTTTCTTGAATGACTTCTCCTATATAATAAGGTAGTCCACAATTAGCATAGGATACATATTCACCCTTTTCAAACATAACAATCTCAGCTTGTTCATCAAGTCTTCTCAATCTTGCCGCGGCGCTTGCACCACCGGCTACTGCACCAATTACAATATATTTCATTGCTTCTTATTTTAATAGCACAAAGGAAAGCAGATCTAATTCCCCCTTTTGTAACTATAGTTACCAAACAGTTAATCCGGTATGCAAGCTATTTAGGTCTATTTAATAAAAAAATGAGCAACATCATGTTTATAGCATTGCATAATGGGGGTTAAATTTGTATTAGCTAATATTCAAAACCTATAATGGCATATGATTCTCTAAAATATTTATTTCTAGCTTGTTTTATTTCATTGGTAATGGTAAAGGACAGTGAGTCAGTGATTAAAAAAGCGTCTATTATGGATTGCGAATACCAACATGATGAAACGGGCTTATTGACAAATGGGTGGAAAAAAATCTTTGAAGATCAATTTGATCAAAACTTATCAAATTGGCATATTTGGAAAAGCGGTGCATATAATCATGAATTACAATTATATCAACCTTCTAATTTGGTGATTCATGATGGGATTCTTGCCATTGAAGCAAAAAAAGAGCAATTAGTTGGGTTTAAATTTCCGAACAAAAAGACAAAAGCAAATTTTGAATATAGTTCTGGTAGAATTGAAAGCAAACAATTGTTTTCTATCAATGATAAATATCCCAAACTGCGAATCTTGGCCAGAATTAAATTGCCATTGGGTTATGGGATGTGGCCAGCTTTTTGGGCCTATGGAACGCCTTATCCCAGTCAAGGTGAAATAGATTTTATAGAAGCAAGGGGGGCAGAACCCCAAAAATATTTGACCAATTTTTATGAAGCAAAATTGGATGATGCAGTTTCTGAAGATCATACATCCATCATTGGACTACCTATTAACCTGACCAATTGTTATCATGTATATGAGATGGAATGGTCCAAAGACGCTTTGATATCCTATTTTGACGGTAAATTGGTAGATACTAAGAAAAATGAACCTCATATTGCTTCTCTGTTTGAAAAACGGGAAAAATTGGTATTGAATTTGGCTGTTGGAGGCGGGTTTTATCCAACTTTGGATATCAGTAAAATTCAAACTGGTACCATGTATATTGATTGGGTTAAAGTGTATGCGTCTAAGAACTAGTGCCATTGTCAAATTCCCATGACAAGGATAACAGTAAATTTTAACTAACTTTAATTCAAATGACCAGTAGTTTCATGGAAGAAGAAATCATGTTCAATACCGCATTGTTAGAGGAACTTGGTGACAACCAAAGCTTGTTGATCATTATGAATTTCTTTTTGTCAAGCACGCCCAAAGACCTTAAGGAATTACAAGAATTTGTTGCGCAAAAGAATTTTCATGAAATATATAAGAAAGCGCACAAAATGAAAGGAGCCGTTGCCATGTTAAAGGCTCAAAAAATGGTTGAGGTATTACTCTTGCTGGAATCAGCTGCTGAAATTGACCAAAATATGACAATGGTTGAAAGCCTTGTGGCTATTTTCATCAAGATGTACCAAGTTTTGGAAAAGCAGATGCTTGATGCCATAGCAGTTTTAAAAGCTGACTTGGAACTAAACGCGCAAAAAAATTAAATTTGAACAGTTTTTAATAATAGAATATGAAAATCCTTGTTGCAGAAGATGATACTATGCTGCTTAAGACTATTGAACTCAAACTAAAAAAAGAGGGATATGAGGTCTTTACCACTGCTGATGGAAGAGAAACACAAAAGGAAATTCTCAGAATCCGTCCAGATATGATTATTACGGATGTCATGATGCCCTATGCTTCAGGTTTGGAAATTGTGAGTATGGTTAGGCAAAAATTGAATTGGAAAATTCCTATTATCATACTTTCTTCTATGGAGCAAGAAGCAGTAGTGATGAACGCTTTTGGATTAGGTGCAGATGATTATATTACCAAGCCATTTAGTTTAAATGAATTAGCTATAAGAGTAAAGCGACTCTTGAGCAGACCTAGATAAGGCCCTTAATCTACTAACGATACATGTCTACAAACGGGTTCAAATACAATAGCCATTATGCCTTTGGAACCCTAATGGTTTTATTTTTTCTATTACCACTCTGGATGAGTATATATTGGTATCTGAGTCCCAATAGGAAATTAGTAGTGGCTATTGTTGATAAGTCCTTGTTTTCTGAACAGGGTCAACAGCATGTTTCACTAAACTGGGTTCTTGGTCAGGAGAAATTTAGTAAGACCGATAAGCAGCAATACCAACAAACAAAAGACTATTATGGTTTTTTTGTCTCCGATAAAGAAAAGTTTGTTCTAAAAGGACTAGAACGGTTTTCTCCCAATCAATTAGAGCAATTGAGTAAGGATGCAGATCTTGGTTATTTTACCAATTCTTATGGGGTTTTTAAAAATGATGGTCACGGCAATGCCGATCAGGGAAATGGGTCATTTCTGCAACAAACGGGTATGAGCGCCCAAGACTTTCAGTTTTTAAGTGCCATGAAAGACAAAGGGAAATTGGTGATTGTAGAATTCAATGCACTTGCACCACCAACCTCACCTCAAATAAGGAGCAGTTTTGAATCATTATATGGAATTAAATGGACCGGTTGGATTGGTAGGTATTTTGAAAGCTTTGATAGTAGCAAGAACAAAGAATTACCTGCTTGGTTAATCAAAGATTACCGAGCCCAACATAAAGGAGTTTGGCCATTCAAAAAAGGTGGAATTGCTTTTGTTCATGCGGATAAAACTATTGTTATTTTGGAAGAAGAAAATGATTTAACAAACCCCTATCCTGAAATTGTGGCTAATAAAGAAGGGGTTTCTAAGTTTCATCTAAAGGAATCAATAACCTACACGTATTGGTTTGATATTATTGACTTTGATCAAAACACCAATCATGCTGCTGCAAGTTTTAAAATTAACACCAACAACAAAGGGGCAGCTATTTTGGCCAAAGCAAATATTCCCAATAGTTTCCCGGCTATCACTTTACACCAAAAAGACGACTACCAATTCTTTTATTTGTCAACTGATTTTTCTGAAAATCCTATTGGAATTAAGTCTTCCTATTTTAAAGGAATGACTTTGTTCAAACCTTTTTTATATAATGCTAGGGATAGGATGGATAGAAGGGTGTTTTTTTGGGAAATTTACCAACCATTACTTTCTAGTATTCTGAATGATGCATATAACTCAAAATACAATCCTTAATTAGCTGTGAAACGAACTAAAAGCGAATCTGGTATTAGTTTTAAGGTTCCTGTAAATTGATCGTTTTTGGATTTAAAT
>CAIZMD010000356.1 GCA_903933995.1 uncultured Bacteroidota bacterium | reverse complement strand
GCTGGACTACCCTTATGTATCAATTGGTAGATAAATTGAGCGGAGGTAAAGTAGGATATGTGCATGTACAAGGCATGAACGATGGTAGTTATAGAGCCAGCATTGATGAAGTCATGGGCCGCAACAAACAAAAAGAAGCATTAATAGTTGACACCCGTTTTAATGGGGGTGGCTGGTTGCATAATGACTTAAACACTTTCTTGAGTGGCAAACAATACTTGGGTTTTGCACCACAGGGTAATCCAGTAAAACCTACTGAACCCATGGATAGGTGGAGCAAACCAAGTTGTGTGGTGATGAGTGAGGGCAACTATAGCGACGCCTTTATCTTCCCTTATGTGTACAAAGACAATGGCATTGGCAAACTCATTGGGATGCCTGTTCCAGGAACTGGTACAGCCGTTTGGTGGGAAACACAAATTGACCCCACCATGGTATTTGGTATTCCCATGGTAGCAACCATTGGCAAGGAAAAACGCCCTACAGAAAACTTACAACTAGAACCAGATATGAAAGTGCCATTGCCTTATGAAGATTTCTTAAACGGCAAAGACCCGCAAATTGAAGCGGCAGTTAAGGAAATGTTGAAGACTATTGGAAAATAAAAAAATAATTTATTATGATTGCTGCCCAATCTGCTTATTCGGATTCCAAAAAACATTTGCTTATTCTAGACGCTTTGCGTGGTATTGCTGCCATAATGGTGGTGTGTATGCATACTTTTGAAATTTTTTGTGCCGGAGATTATCATAAGTTGATTATCAACCATGGCTATTTGGCGGTTGATTTTTTCTTTATGCTTTCCGGCTATGTAATGGCACACGCATATGACGATAGATGGGGCAGCATGACCATCAAGGATTTCTTTAAAAGAAGGCTAATCCGTTTGCATCCATTGATTATCCTTGGAATGACATTTGGTGCCATCTTTTTTTATTATCAGCAATCTGCATTTTTTCCAAAAATAGCAGGGACTCCTGTGACTAGCCTAATCTTAGTGACGCTGATTGGTTTTACATTAATTCCCATTCCACCAACTATGGATATCCGAGGATGGAATGAAATGCACCCTTTGAATGGACCAGCATGGTCGTTGTTTTTTGAATACTTAGCCAATATTTTACACGCTTTTGTATTGAGAAAATTACCCAATCTTTTCTTGGGCTTACTGGTTGTTCTTGCCGGGGCTAATTTATATTATGTAGCCATTACAAGCCCTTCAGGAGATTTGATTGGAGGATGGTCACTAGAACCCCAACAGTTGGTCATTGGCTTTACCCGTCTACTATTCCCTTATATGGCAGGCATGTTACTTAGAAGAATGGTCAAAATACAAATAGAAAAAAACACATTTTTCATAGCCAGCATTTTATTGATCTTAGTTTTGGCATCACCAAGGGTTGGCGATCATAGCAATGTTTGGCTCAACGGCTTATATGAATCATTGATCTTATCATTGGTATTTCCTATAATCATTTATCTAGGTGCCATTGGAAAAATTACAAACTCCTTGATTCAAAAATGCTGTGTTGCCCTTGGCGATATTTCTTATCCACTTTACATTACGCATTTCCCTTTTATCTGTATGTATTATGCTTGGGTGTCCAATAATAAAGTTCCTTTAGAATTGGGTGTAAAAGTGGGCATACCACTGATTATTGCTACCATAGGAATTGCCTACTTGGCTTTGAAACTCTATGACTTACCCATTAGAAAATGGCTCACCAAACGTTTTATGCATC
>CAIZMD010000355.1 GCA_903933995.1 uncultured Bacteroidota bacterium | reverse complement strand
CGGTTGGGAATAATATGCGGACTCGCTACTGATTTTTGTCAGGCCGGATCCATCTGCGTTAGCTTTATAAATAGCACCACCCTCTTGCTCGTTCCAAGTTACAAATACCAATTGCTTGCCATTGGGATTCCATGCTGGCATGGCTTCTACAGAATTGAAATTGGTCACCCTTTTTGGTGTACCGTTTGGATAGTCCATCACGTACAAACGGTTCAAAGCGGTAAATGCTAGTTGTTTACCATCGCCGCTAGGCACAGCGTCTCTAATTTGAGAACTAAGTGCGTGACTGGTATCTTTTACGGGATAGTTGAAATAGAGTCTGGGCCCCAGCTCTAGGTTCACTCCAGCTTCAAAAGCAATTTCTTGAGGGGCTGTTTTTCCTTCTTGGTCAATGGTAATTTTCCAGATTTTACCACCATAGGAAGCTAGTAAAAATTTGCTGTCTGGGGTAAATGCCATGCCGGGTAAAACGCCTAGGGGTGCAATGGATTCCTGTTCATCGCGCTGTACAGGGTAGGCCAACCAACGCTCCTGTCCGTTTACTAAATTGCGTAAGATCAACCCAGTTTTGTCTTCGTGTCTGGTACCATAGACCATCCACTTGCCGTCTTTGCTTAAGGTTGGTGTAAAGGCAGAACCATATCTAGAAGTAATGGTACTGTACTCTCCTTTTGCAATATTGTAAGCACCAATTTGGTATTGGGGTAATAAGGCGTTGTAGTTCCAGGGTCCATTGCGTTGAGAGAAATAAACCCATTTACCATCCGCACTCACGTAAGGATCAATGGTTTTTTGAGAACCCGCTTGGTCATTGAGTTGAATCCCGCCACCACCGTCAACATGGTACATCCATAAACGAGGTAATCTGCGTCCCTTGCTGGCAACTATGTATTTACCATCGGGTGTCCAAACAGCGCTGGGATAGTCGTCTACATTGGTTTTGGTAACCTGTATGGTGTCATTGGTTTGTAGGTTAAAGATCCAGAGGTTATCTGCTCCGGAGCGGTCCGATGTAAAGAGAATTTTCTTACCATCGGGGCTAAATCTAGGATGCGCGTCAAAAGCCAATCCCTTGGTGATTTGTTTTGCCTTGCCACCTGTAATGGGCAGGGTATAGATATCTCCCATCATGTCAAAAGCCAGGGTATTGCCGTCTGGCGATACGTCTAAAGACATCCAAGTACCTTCTTGGGTATTGAACTGAATACTGCGTTCCGCCTTGAGTGGTAAGTCTTTAAAGGTGCTGAACTTGGTTGTATCCTTCTTGGTACTGTCTGCATTTGAGACCCATACATTCTTGGATTGAAAGTTATGAGTTAGACCAATAATGGTCATAGGAATGGCAGCCATGGCCATGAGAACAAATGTGCGCATAGTTTTAGTTTTGGTGGGAACCGGGGCGGGTTCAAGAGTGAAAATAAGTAAAAAGCGGTAAGATGGGGAGGGAAAATCTATCCTCAATAATGAGCAATTGCTTCTGAGGGAGTCATCAAAGCCAAATTACTTTTTTTGAAATCCTTAGAATTTCTGGTTACAATACAATCTATTTTATTCAAGTTCAACGCACAATAATATTGAATGGCATCTTCAAAGTCTTTGAACTCAGACTTTAATGCTTTTCTTATAATTAGCTTTGAAACATCAGCAATTTCAGACATTTCAGCTATTTCCTCTAAGACCTTAATGGTAGCAGTATTTGATAAAGTTTGTCTTAAAACGTAATGGATATTGTTGTAGGATAAAGCTGATATGTAAATTTTCACCTTCCCATCTAAAGCCAACTGGAATAGTTTACCTGCGTCAGCAGCAAAAGGCTGTCTATTAGCCAAGTAATCAATCACTACATTGGTATCCAAAAAAAGGTTTTTCATTTGGCATATTTTTTTGCCATTAAATCCCCTAACTCCTTTTTATAATCATAATCCTTTGGCAAGTCAATCACACCCATTAAACTTTTTACTTTTGGAGAAAGAGGTTCTTCTTTGACGTCATTAGCAGTGATTGATTTTAAATAATTCTCTACTAAATGAGACAAACTCTCACCCTTTTTTTGGGCATAATGTTTTGCTGAGGCAATCACTTTGTCTTCCATAGTCAAAGTCAATTTCGTAGTCATAACACGTGTCTTTTACAATTCAAATATACGTGTAATTTATAGTTCTAATCTAATATTACTAAAAATCAACCATTGATTTGAATCATCCCCCTAAAAGCATTTTACTCCCTCACCAAGCTAACATCATCCATTAAACAAAAAGCTTTGGCCTCCCCAGCAGCATAAATGCCAATTTCCAGTTTTTCATTACGTACGGAGATGTTTTTAAGCGAGATAGTAGTCCATTCAGGGCAACTGCCAATGGTTTGAAATTGGCGGGTTTGGCCTAAGGCATAGAGCTCTAATTTGCTAAAGCCAGTGCTGTTGCGAATCTTGGCTGTGAGCGTATATTTTCCATTGGGTAATGGAACGGTTGGGGTGGATTGAATGGTTTGAGAAAGTTGGCGCTCAAAGGGAACTTGGTCTGTAATCTGGGCCGATTTCTCCCCTATCACAAGTTTTCTTTCTGCCTCGGAATTAAAGTGATTGAGCACGGGTGAATGCACTGAGTCTTGGCTGGGGGCATTGCCCAAGATCACTTTGGTATCCCAACCTGTGAGTTGGTCTTGCAAAGGTTTAACTGGGCTTGGAATATGTCTTCTATCGGCTTCAAAACTGCCGTTGCGCACATAATTATTATCAGCTGCTACCTCCCACTGACCTGTAGTTGCGTTTAAATGCCAGGCGGAAAGAGAATTGAAAACAGGTGTATTTTCTTTGCCCTCAAAACTCAAAGGTACCCACTGATTATAACCCAAACCATTGCCTGCAAAATCGGCCCATCGGTCACCGCAATACAAAACCGTTTCCTCCTTTGTTCCGTGAATAGTATAGTAAAATCCTGTTTGGGAAACATGGGCAAAAT
>CAIZMD010000354.1 GCA_903933995.1 uncultured Bacteroidota bacterium | reverse complement strand
TAAGCAATATCCAAAAAACAGAACAACAGGAAACAGAAATGGATTTTTTCTTTATCAAAGAAAACAATACCCATATTAAAATCAATGTAGAAGACGTACTATTTATTGAAAGTATGGGTGACTTTTCAAAGATTATGGTAAAGGACAATAAGAGCCATATGGTGCTGATTAGTTTGAAAAATTTGGAAAAACAATTATCTCCTTCAAAATTCATGCG
Organism: uncultured Bacteroidota bacterium; assembly: GCA_903933995.1. GTDB lineage: Bacteria > Bacteroidota > Bacteroidia > Chitinophagales > Chitinophagaceae > Sediminibacterium. Next base: position 2,446 of record CAIZMD010000354.1, on the reverse strand, counting down.
CGTTCACAAGCAATTCATGGTGAATCTTGAGCAGATTGTATCCATTTCAAATACTGATTTGAAACTTAGCAATCAACAACAGATTCCTGTAAGTACCGTACACAAACAATTATTGATGGATCAATTTATCAATAAACGAACCCTATCTAGATTCAAAGATTGATTACCCCTCTTTGGTTTTCAAGTGTAATTGGAATACAGAACCTTTTCCTTCAATAGAACTTGCTGAAATACGGCCATCCATCAACCTTGCAAAGTGTTTGCAAAGCATTAAGCCAAGTCCTGTTCCTTTTTCTTTATTGGTGCCTGGCGTGCTAGCCAATGACCTAAGATTGATAGCATTAACCAATTTTAATTTCTCTTGACTTAATCCAATCCCATTATCGGCAATACCAATGATGCATTCATCTCCCACTTCTTCTTGCGTAAAGACTTTAATAAGACTTTGTTGATGCGAGAATTTGAGTGCATTATTTAAAAGATTCCTGACAACCAATTCAACCATATTCTTATCTCCAAAAACCATCAATGGATGATGAAGCTGGTTATCTATTTCAATTTGCTTTTTCTGCAAGGCAGGAGTCATGCCTTCTAAACAATCCGCTATGATTGGTTGCACATTGATCATTTCCATCACTGGTTCAAAACCCTGCATTTGGCTAGAGGCCCAATTGAGCAAGTTTTCCATCATGGTAGAAGTATGATCCAAGGTTCCCCTAATTTGATCAAGATACAAGGCCAATTTTTCTTGTGGAATAGAATCATCCTCTAATAAAGATCCAAAAGCAATTAGATTATTCACCGGCGCACGCATATCATGGCTAACAATGCTAAACACTTTGTCTTTTACCTTTCCCATTTCTTCCAACTCAGTTTTTTGTGCCAACACCAATTCATTCAATTTTTGCATTTTCTGCTTGGCTTTGTAAGCAAAAAAAGCGGCAATGGTAACAACCAATGCAAATAGGCCAAGTAAAAAGCTAATTCGCTGGTTGGTGGTTAACTGTAATTGCTGGTCTTTTAGTTTTTGATCAGCAATACCCATTTCTAGTTTTTTTTCTAAGTCTTTTTGTTTTAATTGAGCAGTACTTAGCTTTTTTTCAGTCTCTAGTTCTGCCTGCTTTTTTAAATAATTTAACTGTTGAATTTGCTTCTCTCGATTGGTTAACTCAAGCTGCTTTTCTTGCAAACTCAATTGCTGCTGTTGTTGAATGGCAAAAGCTTGTTGCTGTGCAATTTTGTTTTCTGCTAATTGCTGATTGGTTTGATAATCCCTCTCTTTAGATGCAAATTCAAACTGTATTTGTTTTCTTGAAATTTCCCGCTTTCGGTCATCGTTATTTAAAGCATCATTGATAGAAATAAATTGCTTGTAAAAAAAATAGGCACTATCAAAATGTTGTAGTTTTTCATGCAACTGACTTAGATAAAACAAAGCATCTTTTTCAATAATTTGATTTTTCAAAACTCTTGACCCATCTAAAGCAAGTCTTAACCAAGGAAAGGATTTGGAAATCTCACCCTGCTTTGTATAGATTCTCCCAATATTTAAAACAGCTTGATATACTTCATTTTTTCTTTCAATTTTTTTAAATAGCTGAAGCGATGTCTCAAAGGCAGCTAATGCACTGGGATAGTGTATTTGTGTTTCCTCAAAATATCCAATACTTTTTTTAGCGGAACCTAACTCATCCTCATCATTAGTTTCTTTGGCAATTGCCTCTGCAGAATCTAAATAAGCCCTACAAATGGCATATCGTTTGTTCCAATCAAAACCAAGTTTTCTAAAGTCCGTTTCGGACACTTTTAATAAAAGGTTAGAAATACCCGTATAACTTTGGAATGCTCCAATCAATCCCGCTGCCCCTGCTTTTCTAAATCCAATAGCTGCTTTTTGATAATATTCCAATGAACGGTCTAATTGGTCTGCAAAATCGCTATATAATTCACCCATATTCACATAGCAAGACAACAAATCTTCCTGATTATTTACTGCCAAATAGTGATTGGCAGCAACTTGTGTTAGCGCTAGAGATTTAGGGTAATCGCCCAAACTTTGATAGACCGTTCCAAGATTTACACGATAATCTGAAGCAGCGTCTAAATCATGAAACTGTTGAGCCAGGTCAATACCCCTGTTATAATATTTAATGGATTTTTCAAATTCTCCAATCCCCTCATTTCTCAAGCCAAGTACATTATACACTGGGTAGATTAATCTGAGATACTTAATTTTTTCTGCTAAATCAATGGCCTTGTGGGCATATAAAAATCGTTGATCAGGTTGTTTCAATTTTCGATACTCCCGCATCAATTCAATATAGATTTTCACTTTTGTTGAATCCTCAAATTGATGTTTTACCTCTACTTGCAAAAGGCTATCTGTTCTAGAACGCTGCCCCATGGACATGAATGCCATTGTCAAATAAACCAACAAAAAAAAGCC
>CAIZMD010000353.1 GCA_903933995.1 uncultured Bacteroidota bacterium | reverse complement strand
ATATGTTTGGCCAAGAAATGGGGTGCTCCAGAAGCGCTATGCCTCATGACCACCATATCTACTTTCATGCTCAAAATATTGTTCACGGTATCAAGCAATGTCTCCCCTTTTGCTGCAGAAGAACTACTGGCTGCAAAATTGAGGGTATCAGCGGAAAGTCTTTTTTCAGCTAGTTCAAAAGACATTCTAGTGCGGGTGCTGTTTTCGTAAAACAGGTTCACAATAGTTACATCGCGCAGCGATGGTACTTTCTTTACTGGTCTTTGTAAAACTTCCTTGAATTGTTCAGCGGTAGATAGAATAAGCTGTATATCCTCGGCGGTGAGGTGCTTAATACCAAGTAAGTGTTTGGTAGATAGTTTCATTAAAGAACAAAGATAAATGATTTAGTTATCCAACAGCATGACTTGTTCGCTATCGTTGTTTTCTTTCCACAAAACCGTTACTCTTTGGGAGTAAATGGTGTCAATGGCCTTTCCTAGGTAATCAGGTTGAATAGGTAATTCCCTACTAAACCTTCTGTCTACCAGTACACATAAAGCCACTTTAGCAGGTCTTCCATAATCCAGCAAGGCGTCCAATGCCGCTCTGATGGTTCTTCCTGTGTACAAGACATCGTCTACCAAGATCACGTTTTTGTTTTCAATGCTAAATGGAATATCTGTGTTAGAAGCAATGTGAAGGCTTTTGCGCACATCGTCTCTATAAAAGGTAATATCCAATTTGCCATATTGAATTGTAGCTGGCGGAACCAGTTTCTCTAATTCCTGTACGATGCGGTCACTCAAAAAAATACCCCTTGGCTGTAGACCGATGATTACAGTATCTTCCAACCTAGGATGGTTCTCCAGTATCTGATGAGCCAGTCTTTTGATGGTTAATGCCAGTTGTTCCTTTGATAAGATGGTCTTCAAAACAAAAATTTTAATAAAAATAAATCCTTTCTTTCAGACTTACCGCTTTATTCAGCAATGAGTTGATTAATTTGCTGCCTCAATGCTCCGATTAAACCAAATAGAACTGATTCAGTTTAGAAATTACTTGAACCAAGGCTTTCTTTTTCAAGAAAGAGTGGTTGGTATTTGTGGCAAGAATGGAACAGGAAAAACCAATCAGCTAGACGCCATTCATTATTTGAGTTTTGCCAAAAGCTATTTTTCAAGGGCTGATCAAACCAATGTACACCATGGGTTACAGGGTTTGAGACTGGTGGGTAATTATGATTTGAATGGGGAAACACAGGAGTTGATTTACATTATGCGTGAGAATAACCGCAAGGAAATGAACTTGAATGGGGAGCCCTATCAAAAATTCAGCGACCATTTGGGCAAGTTTCCAGCAGTGATGATTGCCCCAGATGATATTACCCTAATTGGTGGAGCTAGTGAAGAAAGACGCAAATTGATAGATAGTATCCTCTCCCAAATTAATAAACCCTATCTGCTATCTTTAATACAGTACAATAAGATTTTACAACAACGGAATAGTTTGTTAAAACTATGGGCAGATCAGGGTAGTTTGGATGAAACCCTGCTTTCTATTTTGGACCAACAGTTATCGGTTCAGGGTAATCAAATTTATCAAATCAGGCAAGAATTCTTGGCTCAATACCTACCCTTGGTGGGAGAAATTTATCAAAAAATTGCGGGTCAGTCAGATAATATTCAATTGCAATACCAGTCTCAATTGCATGGGGCAGATATTTTGGCTTTATTGGGTTCCAATCTTCCAAAAGATAAAGCCTTGCAAAGAACTTCAGCCGGTATTCATCGAGATGATTTGGTATTTCAATTACAAGATCAGTCTTTTAAAACGGAAGCCTCACAAGGACAAAGAAAGAGTTTGCTTTTTGCGCTTAAATTGGCCGAATGGCAGGTGCTGAAAAAAGAAAAAGGCTTCACTCCCATTTTGTTATTAGATGATGTGTTTGAGAAATTAGACAAAACACGCATGTTTCAATTATTGCAATGGGTTTGTACGCAGAGCGATGGCCAGGTTTTTATCACAGATACCCATCCTGAAAGGTTAAAAGAGCAAATGGACCAAATACAAACCAGTTTCCAATTGATAGAATTAAACAACTAACCTAACTTTGACCCATGTCTGAATTTCATATTGGCGATGCCATCAAAGGGTTTTTAAAAAAAAGCAGGTTGGATAGCGGTGTAAAAGCGGTTCAAATAGAAGCTATTTGGGAAAAGCTAATGGGAAAAACCATTGCCAAATACACGGATAAGATTAAAATCTTCAATAAGAAACTCTATATCCAAACTGCAGTTGGCCCTTTGAAGAATGAATTACAATTTCAGAAACCCCAGATTATAGCAAGGGTCAATGAAGCCTTTGGTGAAACCGTGATTGATGAAGTAATTATCAGTTAAGTTTTCTACCCATTAGAATTTCAACAGCGTCTTGCATCAGGCTTTGATTATAAGCACTGAATTTCTCTTTGATTTTTGAACGCTCCATCAACATAATAGTAGGTTTTACCCTAGCTGCAGTTTTCATAACCGTAGCATCGCATTTGAGAATTTCAATGGTTCTAAAATGTTCGCTAGCTGTATTGGCATCAGCTGTAACCAAAAAGATGGGAACGTGTTTGGACTGTGCTTCTTGGATGAATGCATGAATGGCGGTTTTCCAATTGTCATACTCTTCAAAATCCCTGGCCATAACCAAGATATACTTATCAGTCTGGAATATGCCCCTGGTGGTATCTGCACCAGAAAGGGTTTGTAAACTAAAATCTGCAATGGGTGCTACCAATCCATTTCCTTTTTTGGCAACTACGTCTTTGCGATCTAAATATTCATAAGTAGAATCAAAATCATCAGGAAAATGTGCTTGGTCAAAATTGATGATTTTACCATTTTTCTTGTATACAAAATTTAAGGTAAGACTGTCAGGAATGGCTCCTGCAGGTACTTGCATTTGTTGTACAATATCATTCCCCTTTTTATATGGCAAACAATCTACAACAGGCAAATATTTCAAATCTCGGTACTGCAAAAAAGCGGTGGCTATCAAACTAAACAATATTGTTTTAAAAGCCTTTTTACTGGTTAGTGCGGGTTGAATTTTGTTTCGCATCAAGAATAAGAAAATGATCAAAGCCAGTAAGATCAAGTCTTTGATAAACGATTGCTCTGCACTAAGTGGAATACAATCTCCAAAACATCCACAGGTTTTGATTTTGCCAGACAAGACGGCATAACCAGTTAGAAAAGTAAAAAAGACAATTAGGATTAACAGCAACCAGCTAAATAGTTTCATCCTCCAACCAACTATTACAGCTACACCGGCCACTACTTCAAAAGTATTCATCAACAAGGAAAACCAAAGGGTATAGTCTTGTAAACCATGTAAACCCCATACTTCAAAAAATTCCTGCATTTTATAGGCCAATCCAAGTGGATCATTGGCTTTAACCAAACCAGAAAAGATGAACAATAAGCCCACCACCCATCTGATAACCAATAGCAGTATTTTCATATTAGCTTTTGTGTTTTCCTTCTTCCATTAATATCAATGCAAAAACTGCATAGTTCAAAATGTCTACATAGTTGGCGTCAATGCCTTCAGAAATCAGGGTCTTCCCATCATTTTGAAGAATCTGTTTTATACGCAAAAGCTTTACCAAAATCAGATCGGCAAAGCTTTCTTGACTCATGTCTCTCCAAGCTTCACCATAATCATGGTTCTTGTTGAGCATGGTATTGCGTGCAAACGTGACATATTCCTGGTACCATTTATCCACTTTCTCTACAGCCACTTCTTCAACCGTTGGATTATCCAAGGCTAATTGAATTAAACCAATCACGGCATAGTTGACAATACCTTTGAATTCTGAGGGAATCCCGTCTTCTACTTTTTGTGTACGTTTGTCTTGTATAGTACGGATTCTCAAGGCTTTAATATAAATCTGATCTACAACAGAAATGCTTCTTAAGACCCTCCAAGCAGTACCATAGTCTTTGGTTTTCTTGATAAAAATATCCTTACAACCCTGTATTGCTTGATCATATTGTTGATTCGTATCCATTTTGCTTATACGCCGTTAAATGCTTAGTAATATCTTTGAACTGCATGCAAGATAATTCAAACCGCAATAGTTTCACGCTTAACTGTAAGGGAAGATTGGTTCATTGGCCAACAGCCCAAGTTATGGGTATACTCAATGCCACCCCAGATAGTTTTCACGCTGAAAGTAGAACCGCTTTGGATACGGTTTTGGAAAAGGCAAAAAGCATGATTGAAGCAGGAGCTGCCATTCTAGATATAGGTGGGCAAAGTACCCGGCCTGGGGCAGAGATGGTAGGCCCTGACATAGAAATAGAACGGGTGTTACCCATGATCCAAGCCCTCAAATTGGCCTATCCCCATGTTTTGATTTCAATAGATAGCTTCTACCCTGCTGTGGTGCAAGCCGCGGTTCTGGCTGGCGCCGATATAGTCAATGATATCAGTGCTGGATTGTTTTTTCCTGAAATGCTTGCTACGGTTGCTGCTTTAAACACTCCCTATATTGCTATGCATATGGCAGGCAGTTTAGACAATATGCATCACAGACTTCCAACGGATAATATTAGTAGAACGGTGCTAGACTTTTTTATAGAAAGAAAAGCTGCGTGTATGGCGGCAGGTATTAAGGACCTAATCATTGATCCTGGATTTGGTTTTGGCAATACTGCTGCCGAAAATTTTCAATTGGTAAGAGACTTGAATCATTTAAAGATCCTGGACTGCCCCATTTTATTGGGTGTTTCTAGAAAATCAAGCATTTATAAAACCTTAGGAGTAACAGCTGCCGAAGCATTAAATGGAACCACGGTCTTGCATACAGCAGGTTTATTAGCAGGTGCCAATCTGCTGCGTGTGCACGATGTAAAAGAAGCAAAGGAATCCATTGTTTTAACGGATTATCTGCAATAAAAAATCCCCCCGGTAAACCGGAGGGATCAATTGATTTAATTAGTGACCAGAAGGTTGACCCTGTGGTTGCGCACCTGGCATTGCTTGTTCTGCAGCTTTAGGAGCTGGAACTTTAACATCAGTTACCTGAATGTCAAAAGTAAGGTTAGCATAAGGAGGAATTACTGGCTGAGAACCTTGTGGACCATAAGCCAACATAGCAGGAATAAAGAAACGGGCTTTAGCACCTTTGCTCAAGAGTTTCAAACCTTCTTCCCAACCTGGAATCACACCATGAGATCCAACCACAACATCGTATGGTTGACCAACACCATTGACCATATTGGAATCAAAAGCGTTTTTGCTATCCAAGAATGCACCTCTGTACAATACAGAAGCTTGCATGCCAGAATCCGCTTTTGGACCTTCACCTGGAGTGATGATTTCTACCAATACACCACCTGGAGTAGACTGGGTCTTGATACCTTTTTTATTTGTATAGGCTTTTAAAGCATCAATTTCTTTTTGCTTTTCTGCTTCTACTTCTTTGTTGTAATCGGCCATCATTTCTGGTTGACCTGGGAAAGTTTTTACAATATCTACTTTACCTGCAATAAAGTCTCCTTTGTGGAAAATGGTATTGTATTCCACCATACCCATTTTCTTTAAAGTATCAATACTCAAACGGAATTCAATTTTGTCTCCTTCAGAAACAGAAGTCAACAATTCAGTGAAATTGTACTTGCCCAAATGAGCGGTATCCAAAACAAAGTAAACAGGAATATGCTCAAATGAAGAACTCAATACGCTGTCTTTTGCAGGCAGTTTGTATTCAATGTTCAGTTTAATAGCTTGACCGTGTTTTAATTTCTCTTTACCATTGCCCTTAGTGATTTTGTATGCAAGGCCGCTGGGAGATTTTTCATATTGGTTACAACTTGCAAACAATACAATCGCTAATAAAAGCTTGATGGTGTTTTTGATCATGTTACTGGAGTTGATTTTGATATTCTTTTATGACTTGTTTAAATTTCAATACGGTATTTTCCAAACTATCGCTACTTCTTCCGCCGGATGCGTTAAAATGTCCGCCACCCTCAAAATGTTTTCTGGCAAAGGTATTTACGTCAAATCCGCCCTTGCTTCTAAAGCTCCACTTTCTTTCTTCGTCTCTATCAATACAAATTGCCCCAAAACGGATGCCCTTAATGGTTAATAAATAGTTCACCAACCCTTCTGTATCTCCCGTCTTGATATCAAATTTATGTAAATCTGCGTGAGTGATATACATAATGGCCGTATTGTATTCATACACGACTTCCATTCTGTTCAACAATGCATATCCAATAAAACGCAATCTGCTTTCTAAGAAATTGTCATAAATCTCTTCATGGATCTGACGATGATCCAATCCAAGGTCTTTAAAATGTGCAATCGCCCTATGTACAGACGCTGTAGTGGCGGGAAAACGGAATGAACCCGTATCCGTCATCAACCCAGTATACAGGCATTGTGCCATGGTGGTATCCAATAATTGGGCATGGCCCGATGCCATAATAAAGTCATAAACCATTTCACAAGTAGAACTTTTAGAAGTAATACTAATGCCATAGTCAAAAGCTGCAACCTGGGGTTGTTCGTGGTGGTCAATCAAGATTTTCACACATTTGGCCTCTGTTAAAGGCTTCTCCATGTGCTTAGTTCTATGCAACACGTTAAAATCCAAACAGAATAACCAATCGGTTGCTTCAATGATTTTTAAGGCCTTTTCACGATTTCTCTCATAATCTATCAAGGTTTTTACCCCTGGCATCCAGTCTAAAAAGTCTGCCCAATTGGTGGGAGAGATCACTTGAACCTCATGACCTAGGGCCACTAAAAAATGATACAAACCCAATGCAGAGCCCATAGCATCGCCATCTGGCTTTTGATGCATGGTGATTACCGCTTTTTTGGGGGTATTGAGTAAGGGATAAAATTGACTGATATCTTGCATAGATTGGCGGCAAAATTGCGGGTTTGCCCTTATTATATCAAAACAATTTATCCCTAATTAACAAAAACAAAGGAAAACTGCAGCTTTCTTAGGGCATTTGTCCGTAATTTTGCATCCGAAATTTAAAAGATATGAGTAACAGAACATTTACAATGATTAAGCCAGATGCCACTTCTAAGGGTTATACTGGTGCTATTCTTGACCAAATCATCAAAGCGGGATTTACCGTTAAAGCCATGAAATGGATCAAATTGTCTGAAGAACAAGCAGGTCTTTTCTATGATATTCACCGTGCTAGACCATTTTTTGGTGAATTAGTTGACTTTATGAGCAGTGGACCCATTGTGGCTGCGATTCTTGAAAAAGAGAATGCCGTTGCTGATTTTAGGGATTTGATTGGTGCTACCAATCCTGCCAATGCAGCTGAAGGAACAATTCGTAAAAATTTTGCCGCTTCTATTGGCGAAAACGCTGTTCACGGATCTGATAGTGATGAGAATGCCATTATTGAAGGAGATTTCTTCTTCTCTAAATTAGAGCGTTTCTAAGCTATTAACATTATTAAAAAAGCCGTCCCGATTATCTCGAGACGGCTTTTTTGTTGCTATTCAACGCTACTAATAAAACTTTTAAGAGAATTAGTTAGTGAATAAGTGAATAAGTTCTTTCTATTAAAATTCCTCCCACTCTTCACTCTTCACTCTTCACTTTCTTCATCGCTCTTCACTTACTTAATGTATCTGTTGATCAAGTTCTCTAAGTACTCTTGCTTACCACTGGTTACAGCAGGTTCACCCGCAGCTGCTGCAATATTGCGTAAGTCTTCTAGGCTTAATAAGCCATTTTCAAAATCCTTACCCTTGCCACTGTCATAAGAAGCGTATCGCTCCGCGCGAATATTTTTATAATCAGATTTTTGCAAAATATTGTCTGCAATGATCAAGGAACGGGCAAATGCATCCATACCACCAATATGGGCATAGAATAGATCTTGCTCATCGGTACTATTTCTTCTACGCTTAGCGTCAAAATTGATACCACCACCTGCAAAACCACCAGCTTCTAGGATAATCAACATGGCTTCCACCAATTCGTTGATATTGGTAGGAAACTGATCCGTATCCCATCCGTTTTGATAGTCACCACGGTTGGCATCCATACTACCTAATAAACCAGCATCTGCAGCCACTTGCAATTCATGTTGGAAAGTATGACCAGCCAAGGTTGCGTGGTTTACTTCTATATTGAGTTTAAAGTCATTAAGCAAATCATACTGACGCAAAAATCCTATTACGGTTTCAACGTCATAATCATATTGGTGTTTGCTTGGCTCACATGGTTTAGGTTCAATAAAGAATGTTCCTTTAAATCCTTGTTTGCGAGCATAGTCTCTAGCAGTTTGAAGAAAACGAGCTAAATGCTCTTTCTCTCTTTTCATATTGGTGTTGAGTAAGGTCATATAACCTTCTCTCCCACCCCAGAATACATAGTTTTCACCACCAAGCGCAATGGTTGCATCCAATGCAGCTTTTACTTGTGCACCACCATGGGCCAGCACCTGAAAGTCTGGATTGGTTGATGCGCCATTCATATAGCGTCTATTGGAAAATAAATTAGCCGTGCCCCAAAGTAATTTTACCCCACTGGCGTTTTGCTTTTGTTTTAAATAAGCTGTCATGGTAGCCAATCTTTGCTCGTTGTCTGCCACGTCATTGGTATATTCCACTACGTCAACATCGTGAAAACAATAATAAGGCAGTCCTAATTTGGTCATGAATTCAAAAGCAGCATCGGCTTTGTCTTTGGCTCTACCAATGGCATCAGAAGCTGTATTCCAAGGATAGAGATGGGTGGGTTCACCAAAGGGATCACCACCATTGCCTACAAAACTATGCCAGTAAGCACAGGCAAAACGCAACCATTCTTGCATGGTTTTTCCAGCCACTACTTGTGATGCATTATAATATTGAAATGCTAGCGGGTTATCGGATCCAGGGCCTTCATAATTGATCTGGCCTACAGATGTAAAATAGGATTTGTCTCCAAGTACAATTGCCATTTGATTGAGTTTTATGTGTTTGTTTAAAATATTATTTCATTTGTTTATTGAGTACGGCTAACCATTCAGCATAAAGGCAATCATAGGTTTTGGCATCATCAGGTTCAATGGTTTCTAGTGCTTTTTTCAAACTAAAAGCATCCTTTGCATTTTGGTAAATACCCACACCAATCCCTGCTCCTATGGCTGCACCTACACTACCATCGCAGTCATGCAATTCCACCTTGGTATTGGTGGCATTTACAAAGGCTTTGGCAAATACATTGCTTAAAAACATATTGGCTTTTCCTGCTCTAATCACGGCGGGTTCCATTCCATTGGAACGAAGAATGTCTAACCCATATCTAAACGCAAAAGCAATACCTTCTTGGGCTGCACGGAATAAGTGAGCTGCACTATGTTTGTTTAAGTCTATATGACTCATGTGTGCGTCAATGGTTTTGTTTTCTAGCATTCTTTCTGCACCATTGCCAAAGGGCAATAAGATCAATCCATCTGAACCTGGAGCAATGGTTGCAGCTGCTTGATTCATGTTAGCATAACTCATGCCCGCTCCAGCTATTTTCTTAATCCAACTATTGAGAATGCCCGTACCATTGATACAAAGCAATACCCCAATCCTAGCTTCTTCACTAGTATGATTTACGTGGGCAAAACTATTCACCCTAGATAATTTGTCATACCCTAGTTGATCCGTAACGCCATAAATCACACCAGAAGTACCTGCGGTTGCTGCTACTTCACCAGGTTCCATTACATTTAAGGAAAGGGCATTATTGGGTTGGTCACCAGCTTTATAAGTAACAGGAATTCCTGCACTAAGTCCCAACGCTGCTGCAACTTCACTAGTCAGTTTCCCATGCTCTGAAAATACATTTTGAATGGCTGGGATATGGTTTTTATCCAAACCATAATATTGAAATACGTCTTCTGACAAAGACTTGGTTTTAAAGTCCCAGAAGATGCCTTCACTCAAAGAAGAAATGCTGGTGGTGGAATTACCAGTTAATTGTAAAGCTATATAATCACCTGGCAACATTACTTGTGATATACTTGCATAGGTTTCAGGTTCATTTTGTTTTACCCAAGCCAATTTGGATGCGGTAAAATTACCTGGTGAATTCAATAAATGAGACAGGGATTGCTCCTCTCCAATTGATGCAAATGCTTGGTTGCCCAATTCAACAGCACGGCTATCACACCAAATAATACTATCGCGCAGCAAATTCCCAGTTTTGTCTATACAAACCAAACCATGCATTTGATAGGCAATGCCAATAGCTCCAATCTCTGACGGTTGGTACAATTGTTTGGCATGCGCTTTTAGTATGGCTAGTTTGGCGTGCTCCCACCAATCTTTGGGTGATTGTTCTGCCCATCCTTTTTGCAAAGATTTGATGGGTGTTTCCGTATCGGGATACTGTGCAGTAGCAATGGTTTGCTGGGTTTGGGCGTCTACTATGGCCACTTTAATGGAAGAAGTACCTATATCTAGTCCTAATAATAACATGGTTAATGGCTTTTACAATCAAGTAAAATTTCATCTTTCCATGCCCATTTACAACTGCTATTTTTGACATCAAATATGCTATCTTAACCCTATTCAGTTATATTTGCTTGATTTCAGGATAAGATAACGGCTGTTTTATGCAAACCCTTTTACAGAAAGTTCATGTGGATCCGCAGCATTCTTTTGCCTGTAGAACTTATAGAACCCCAGAATTTGAAACCAGTTGGCATACTCATGAAGAGTTTGAACTTATCTGTATTATTGAGGGAACAGGAACGGCCATGATTGGTGATTATGTTGGTGCTTATGCCCCTGGTGATAGTTTTTTTATTGCGGGAAACCTACCCCATTGGTTTAGAAAAGCAGATCCCAAACAAATAGGCGCGGCTAAAGTATTACAGTGCAAACCCGAATTACTATTAGAAGCATTTGATGGATTTCCCGAATGGAAGGGCATGCAACAATTCTTACAGAAAAAAGACGCCATTGCTTTAGAAGGAAAACTATTGCAAACTGTTCCACTTGGCTTAGATAAAATAACAGTAGAACAAGGTTTTCAGCGGATGCTGCTATTGTTGCAAATGATTTTAGACTTGGCAACTTCCAAAGAATACAAAGTGCTTAGCCGTAATTTTACAGCCACCAATGATAGAACCAATCCCGCTATTGAAAAGATTATTGCTTATTCTTTCAAGCATTTTTTAGAGCCCATTAGTTTATCAGAAATTGCAGCAGTTGCTGAGATGAGTGTACCTGGATTCTGTAGGTTTTTTAAGAAGAATATCAAGAAGACTTATTTTAATTTCTTACAAGAATTACGCATTGGACATGCTTGTAAGTTGTTAAACGATACTGAAAAGCCTATTTTGGAGATCTGTTATGATAGCGGATACAATAGTTGGGCCCATTTTAGCAAACAATTCAAACAGATCAAAGGAATGGCTCCATCGGCCTATCGCAAACAATTTATATGAGTAAAGCATCTATTACCATTAAGGATATTGCCAAGGCACTGAAACTGTCTCATTCCACTATTTCACGTGCTTTAAAAGACAGTTATCAAATAGGTGAAGAGACCAAGAAAAGGGTGAAAGCCTATGCTAAAGCGCATAATTATCATCCTAATTTGATGGCTCAAAGTCTTAAAAACCAAAAGACCCGGAGTATTGGTGTAATCCTTAGTTCTGTTTCAAAGGTCTTTTTTGCTGAAGTAATTACAGGTATTGAATCTGTTGCATCT
>CAIZMD010000352.1 GCA_903933995.1 uncultured Bacteroidota bacterium | reverse complement strand
GGCTATGCAATTGTTGGCGATAATTATAACTGAGGTTACAGTCCTGGATGCTAAGTCCCTGAACACTATCGGCCAGAATGGCTATTTGATAACCTTTGGCAACTAGGTTTTTGATAGTAATGTTCTTGGATCCAGGAACAATATAAATGGCTAGTCCCCGCATCTGGTTGGGTAGGGTGCCCAAGGGCGAACCGTCCAGAATAGTTTGGGCAAAATCTACGGTAATATTGGTTCCTTGAATCCGAATCAGGGATTTGGTCAAAGCTGTATCTGCCTTGAGCTGGTAGAGACCTGGTTGGATCACCGTGTTTTGCTGTATTTGCATACCTGGCACCAATGGCAGGGCATTTTGGGCCTGGCTGCTCAGGGAGAATCCTGTCAGCAATAAGGTCAAAAGACGGAGAACCAGCTTGTTTTGCATGACTAAAAGTACGGATTTGCTAAAAAAACTGCTAAACCTTGTAGAATTTACTGTCAGGTTCTGACAATTTTGCATTTTGGCCCGGATGGCATGGTGATTGACAGTAATGCATAGATTTCATACAGGAATCATAGATTAAAAAATAAGTATATGGGAAAGATTATTGGAATTGACCTAGGAACAACCAACAGTTGCGTTTCCGTTATGGAAGGTAACGAGCCTGTTGTTATTGCCAACGATGAAGGACGCAGAACAACCCCTTCCGTTGTAGCATTTTTGAAAAATGGTGAGCGTAAAGTGGGAGATCCTGCTAAACGTCAGGCCATTACCAATCCTCAAAACACCATCAGTAGCGTTAAGCGTTTCATGGGTAGGAGGTTTGATGAAGTAACTGAAGAAATCAGCCACTGGAGCTATAAAGTTGCCAAAGGCGATAATAATACTGTGCGTGTAGCTATTGATGATCGTTTGTTTACACCACAAGAAATCTCTGCGATGATTTTGCAGAAGATGAAAAAAACAGCAGAAGACTACCTGGGTCAGGAAGTAACAGAAGCGGTAATTACTGTTCCTGCTTATTTTAATGATGCACAACGTCAGGCTACCAAAGAAGCTGGTGAGATTGCTGGTTTGAACGTTCGCAGAATTGTGAACGAGCCTACTGCTGCTGCTCTGGCTTATGGTCTAGACAAAAAACACGCTGATCAGAAGATTGCCGTATTTGACTTGGGTGGTGGTACTTTTGATATCTCTATCCTAGAATTAGGTGATGGTGTATTTGAAGTAAAATCTACCAATGGTGATACCCACTTGGGTGGTGATGACTTTGATAAAGTAATCATGGATTGGTTGGCTGAAGAGTTCAAAAACCAAGAAGCAATTGATTTGCGCAAAGACCCAATGGCCTTACAGCGTTTGAAAGAAGCTTCTGAAAAAGCAAAAGTAGAATTGAGTTCTTCTCAAGAAACTGAGATCAACCTGCCTTATATTACTGCCGTTGACGGTGTTCCAAAACACTTGGTGGTGAAACTAACTCGTGCCAAATTTGAAGCATTGTCTGATAACCTGTTTACACGTTGTTTAAAGCCTTGCGAAGCGGCTTTGAATGATGCTGGTTATAGCATTTCTCAAATTGACGAAGTAATCTTAGTAGGAGGTTCTACTCGTATTCCTAAGGTTCAAGAAATTGTAGAAAAATTCTTTGGTAAGAAACCAAATAAGGGTGTGAATCCTGATGAGGTAGTTGCCATTGGTGCAGGTATTCAAGGTGCGGTATTGAGCGGAGACATCAAAGACGTATTGTTGTTAGACGTTACGCCTCTTGGATTGGGTATTGAAACCATGGGTGGTGTAATGACTACCATGATTACTTCTAATACCACCATTCCTACCAAGAAAACAGAAGTATATTCAACAGCTAGCGATAACCAACCAGGTGTACAAATCCACGTATTGCAAGGTGAGCGCCCAATGGCCACTCAAAACAAGAGCTTGGGTATGTTCAACCTAGACGGTATTCCTCCAGCTCCACGCGGTGTTCCTCAAATTGAAGTGACTTTTGATATTGACGCCAATGGTATGATCCACGTTAGCGCTAAGGATAAAGGAACT
>CAIZMD010000351.1 GCA_903933995.1 uncultured Bacteroidota bacterium | reverse complement strand
TAAACCTATCAGTTTCATATAGGCTTTACCAGTTGCAATTCCACCATATTTACCCAAAAGTCTAATCATATCAATTGACTTTTGTTGTAATGATTGGGCTGATTCCTGTTTACCATTATTGTAATCTTCAATAATTTGATAATAAAGAGGGGCTGCATAATTGAAAGTGCTACCAATGGCAGCTTTAGTACCTAATGCTAAAGCTGGCAAAAGGTTTTCATCCCTACCCCAAAGCATATCATACTGACCGTTCTTAAAATTCATACATGAAAAGAAGTCCATAAAATCCTCATGTGTATACTTAATACCAGCAAAGTTTGGAACCTTCCCATCAACAGCTTTCAACAGTTGCAACATGGAACAATCTACCCCAGTTAAAACTGGAATATGGTAATAATAAAAAGGGAAATCTGGAACTACAGCAGCAATTTCGGCACAACATTCTGCCAACACTTCTGCATTGGCCGGTTTAAAATAAAAAGGAGCGGTAAAAGAAACTGCGTCCAAACCAACGGCTTGAGCATGTATGGCTAATTCTTTACAATCCGCAATACATGTTCCTCCTATTAAAGTCATTACCTTAAACTCGTTGTCAAATTTTGCACAATCAGCCCAGGCCTCTGCTACTGCTTTTCTTTCAGCCATGGTTAAAGAAACACCCTCCCCTGTTGACCCACATATAAAAGCCCCAACAACACCATTAGCTTTGAGCATATGATAATAAGTAGGTATAATAGAAAGATTCAATGAACCATTATTGTTGAAAGGGGTAAATGGGGCAGCTATTAGGCCTTCTAAATGATAATTAATCATACAATTATAATTTGTAATACATTGCCATGTATTAGGAACCCTTGTTGTTCCATAATACCAACAATATACTAATTCTAATAAGGATTATAATCATCCAGGAGCACAAGTACTCCCGGATGATCTGCTATCTGCTATTGAAAAAACAAAATTTAAGACCAACCCTATTTAGGCTTAGCAGTTGGATAGCCTGGCGTTTGGTCTACTAATGGATCATTTGTCCAAATAGCAGGCTCAATTGGCCATAAAATTTTATATCCTTGAGTGGTTTTATCTAAAACACCATAAGGATTTCCAGTGGCTTTGTATACCAAGGGATCTGAACCAAATTTCATTCTCCTTAGATCATACCAAGACTTTCCCTCAAAAACAAATTCTTTGTTTCTTTCAGCAAATATGGCTAATTCATTAGCGTCTTTTGTACCATTTACAAAAGGTGTAGGATCAACCGCAGGAGCAAAAGCTCTATTTCTAATTAATTGGATAAAAGAAGCAGGACTTGAACCTTCTGCATTTGCTATTTCAGCTAACATTAGCAACCTATCCGCTTCTCTATAAACTGGCCAATCATCACTAAAGTATCTTTTGTTAGCACTGATAGTTCCAAGAAACTTAACCATTGCTGTATTTCTAATAGATATAGCATAAGGTGGAGTTCCGCTTTTAGTAACCCTATAGTAATCATAGAAAGTTGCGTCCCTTCTTTTATCAGTTACTGCATAAGATTGAAAAAGGGCAAATGTGTATCCATAACGTTGGATAATCTGTTGTGAATTGGTAGCTGCAATTAGAAGAGGATCTACCAGCAAAGAACCTGAAGCTAATGAATCTTTATAGTGTAGGTTATCAAAATTAAATGTAGAGTACAAATATTGAGATACACCACCCATTTCAGATTCACCCACTAGATAACGTATGCTAAAAATAATTTCATTATTATTTTTTTGAGCATAGGCAAAGGCACTTGCAAAACTTGACTGAAGTGCGTTACCAGTAACAGCATTTAATGCATTTTTGGCATCTGTTAAATCTGCAGTATTTGCATATACTTTTGCAGACCACAAATATAGTTCTCCCTTCAACATTAAACTTGCTTTAGGAGACCAAAGGCTTTTATCATTACTTCCACTTGCCGATCCAAATAAAGTGATAGACTTATTTATATCGTTCTTAATTGATGCAAGGACTTCTGCTTCAGTAGCTCTTTTTTTCCTCAGTGCTACTGGATCAGTATTGCCATTCAAAACTTCAGGCTCTAATCTTAAAGGAACACCTCCATAAGTTCTAAGTAAATGAAAATAATAATATGCACGCATGCCATAAGCTTGACCCAATAAATAGGTCTTTTTAGCATCGCTCAGAAAACTACTGGCTTCAACCTTTTGGATAAACAGATTGATTTGTAAAATAGGATTATAAAATCCTGCCCAACTACCAACACCTGCAGAATTTTCATCAATTCTTTGCTCAATGATAGGCAATTCATTTAATGAGGTATTTTGCCTGTCAATATTGCTATA
This sequence comes from uncultured Bacteroidota bacterium, assembly GCA_903933995.1. GTDB lineage: Bacteria > Bacteroidota > Bacteroidia > Chitinophagales > Chitinophagaceae > Sediminibacterium. The sequence goes on along the minus strand of CAIZMD010000351.1, from coordinate 22,639 downwards.
ATTTCCAGAACGCATTTCACCCAATCTTAGAAACATGAATTGATTGTCTCTAAATTGCTTATGCATCCCTACCATAAAATTGGTAACCTGAGATTCATTTTGCCAAAAATTTCCATCACCAAAATAATCTTCAGGAGCCAGTTCTAAAGTTTTCTTGCAAGATGCTGAGGTCAAAATAACCAACATCGCAAATAATAAATATTTAAAGTTCTTCATTGTTACTTGTTTAAATAGTTGATTAGAAAGTAAGGTTTGCACCAAATACAACTTGGGTTGGAATAATATAGGCACTGTTTTGTGAACCTGTACGCTCTGGCAAATTCAATTGCTTATTGGTAATATATCCCAGATTTTGTCCAGTTAATGTAAAGGTTAAGCCAGACATTTTTGCTTTTTTCAAAATAGATGCAGGAACAGTGTAGCTCAATGAAATTTCTCTAAAAGATAAATAACTAGAGTTTACCCAGAACATACTACTAGGTCTATCAAAATTCTTAGCATTCAATTGATCCGCCCAAACATATCTTGGTAGTCTTGCATTAGGATTTGAAGCTGTCCAAGTATCATTAACATCAGTGGTAGGCGCAAACTCACCTTGCGCATTAGCCAATGCCCAAAGCTGCATAAAATCTTGCTGTACATGACCAAAACCAAAATCAACCCTTGCAAACAATGTAAATCCTTTATAATTGAACGATGTATTAAAACCACCTGTCCAACGAGGAATTTGACGACCAAGTGATACCATATCTCTAGTGTCAATGGTATCGTTGTTGTCAATGTCTTTCCATTTCATATCGCCCAATTGAGTAGGCAACCAACCTGAAGCAAATGTTAATCCACGCTGTGTCATCAATTGCTGACTAGCAACTCTTCTTCCCGCAGATGCAGCATACCATGCCTGTCCAGCAGCCAAATCAATTTTATTGTAATTACTTAAATCTTTGGCGTCTCTGATAATTCCATCACTAACAAAGCCAAACACTTCACCAAATTCCTGTCCTTCTTGAAGCCCGCCAACCCAAATAACTTTTCTTGTAGTTGGATCATAGATTTGTTGACCACCTTGTCTATTGTTCTCTACCCCATTAAATGGCAGTTTAAGAATGGTATTTTTATTCCAAGAAGCATTTGCGCCAACCTGCCAGGTAAAGCTTTTATTTTGAATCAGTTTATAATTGGCTTCAAATTCAAAACCCTGATTTTTCATGCTACCGTTATTGGTTCTGATACTTGACACCCCAGATGAAGTTGGCAATAATACATTGGCAATTTTATCATCCGTAATTCTATTATAATAAGCAATAGAAGCAGTTAGTCTATTGTTAAAGAATCCCATATCAGTACCAATTTCAATTGTATTTGTTTTTTCCCATTTCAACTTAGGATTAGCAACACCTGTTTGAAGAAATCCAATGGCACCATTGTAAGCAGTTTGAGAACCATATGCACCTTGCAATTCATAAGTGCCAATTCCGCCTACATTACCATTTTTACCCCAGCTAGCTCTGATTTTCAAGAATGACAACCAGTCTTTGGTAGATTCCATAAAAGCTTCTCTATGCGCCATCCAACCAACTGAAAAGGCAGGGAAGGTACCATATTGATTATCTCCAATTAATCTAGAATAGCCATCCCTTCTAATGGTGAATGAGGCTAAGTATTTACCGTCATAATCATAGTTTAATCTTCCAAAACCAGACATGATTCTTTCTTTACTATGATAGGTATCGGTACTTCTAGTTTGTTGATCAATATTATTTTGTGTTAATTGTAAGTCAGAAAAATCCTGCGTAGGAGCAAGGGCACCACTTGCAGCTAGTCCTTTATTATAAGCTTCGTAATACTCAAATCCCGCCATAGCGGCAACATTGTGTTTTCCTAAAAAGGTCTTATTATAATTAGCAATAGCATTATATGTTTGTCTAATGGTTCTATCAAAAGAAGCGGAAGAACTTCTTGTTCTATTCCAACCAGTATTCACATTTGAAACGCTCATTATACCAGTACGGAAATCTTGGTTAAATGCCTCATTAAAACTTTCATCATACATTAACAAGCCAGATACTTTAACGTAAAGATCTTTTGTCACATCTGCTTTTAATGCTTGACTTAGTATGAACTTATCCGATTGATTGTTTCTTTTATACTTTTCTACATTGACTATTGGATTACCATCACTAGCATCTCTTCCAAGAATCAAATCACCATTTTCATTTGTACCACGCATGGTTGGAGGAGCAGACAACATTCTTCCCCAATAATTGGTTTCTCCATTTTGAAGAGTTTCATCTCTCCACTTTGCAACTGCATATTGAATACTGCTTTCTGATTTCAACCATTTATTAATGTTATAATCACCATTAAAAGAAAAGTTGATTCTCTGATAAAATGTAGCAAGTGACAAACCACCCTCTTTATAATATCCTAAGTTGGCAAAGTATTTACCCCTTTCGTTTCCACCACTCATTCCAACATTATAATCCTGAATTGTTGCTGTTTTATTTAAACCATAATCTCCATAATTAAAGTCTTTATAAATCAAATCATAATTAGTACCTGCTGGATCATAATTACCAGCAGCATTTGTTTTAATTGGATCCTTCATTTGACGCCAACCTGGCTGACCCAATAAGACTGTATTAACATTATCCAATCTCATGACACTCCATATTGCTCTTGAGTCATAATTACCATCTAAAATATTACCAGTAGCATCTTTGTATAGGTTACCTGTACCTCTTGGTCCAACACCTGCAACATTTGAGGCTGCCAATGTTCCGTTTAGAATTGCTTGTTCAGCACCTAATCTGGCCCATTTAATATATCCTTCAGCATCTGTAAACTTGTAAGGAACATTCAAATAGCTGTTCCCCGTTTTTAGTTTTAATGTAACATTAGAATTACCCAGTTTACCTCTTTTAGACGTAATCAAAATCACACCATTACTAGCCCTTGCACCATAAATGGCAGTAGCAGAAGCATCTTTTAATACTTCCATACTTTCAATTTCTTCTGGATTTATATCGGCCAACGAGCCCCTGATCTGTCCATCCATAATTACTAAGGGACTACCCGTTCCATCAAAATTAGTTCCACCTCTTAGTATAATGGAAGGTAAAGCGCCAGGTCTTCCAGAACCCGTTGAAACACGCAAACCAGGTATAGTACCTGCTAAAGCTTGTGCCGGATTGGATCTAACCCCTGTTTCTAAAAATTTCTTATCCAATTTTGAAACTGATGCGGTTAGTTTTGAACGCTTAATCGTACCATATCCTACCACAACAACATCTCCAAGATTCGAGACATCCTGCTTCATTTTAATTCCTAAATTCTCATTATCCGATATAGTTAATTCATAATTGAGATATCCGGTATAACTTAAAACAAGTACTTCTCCTTTTGAAGCTTGAATGGTAAAAGTTCCGGAACCACTGGTTTGCGTACCAACATTTTTACCTTTTACACTAACAGAAACACCTTGTAATGGACTATTATCTGTTTCAGATACTACAGTCCCAACTATTCTAAGGGATTGCGCGGGTAGTACATTGATGACACACATAGCTAAAAATGCTAGGGTGTACTTAATGAATTTTTGAGGAATTCTCATGACAGCAGTTTGTTTTATTTGTATTATGTATGACATAATAAAGATAAACGCTTACCTTTCAATAATCCAAATAATTACAATATTTTTTTTATTTCATTGATTATCAATTAAATGAAAATATCAAAACAGTCAACTTTATTCAATATTTTTGTATTAAGTAATACATAACAAAAACCATGGGATCTAGAAATATTACTTTTAATACCATTGAAAATGTGAGTCTTGTAGATAAGGTTGAAGCAAACCTTGTTCAATTATTACAGCAGCAGCAACTTAAAATAGGCGACAGCATTCCAACTGAATTGGAATTAACACAACAACTTGGTGTAAGTAGAACTGTTGTTAGAGAAGCTTTATTAAGACTTAGGTTGATGGGATTAATCGAATCCAAAAAGAAAAAAGGATCTGTAATAACCAGCCCAGATTTGTTTGGAAACATGAGCAAGAGTATGAATCCGCATATTCTTACCCCCGAAACTTTAAGAGAAGTATTTGAAATTAGACTTGTTTTAGAAATAGGCATGGCCGATTTACTATTTAATAGAATTACTAAAAAGGACATTGAAGATTTAAAACATATTGTAGAAAACGAACCCCCAGCAACACAATTCCATTTGTTTAATGTTGAACATGAAATTGCATTTCATGGTAAACTCTATGAAATTACCGGCAATGATACCTTGAAGAAATTTCAGAAAATGTTGTTACCAGTATTTGACTATGTTCACAATAGTGGTTTGTTAAAAAAACAATTGATGCTCAAAATGTTTGTATCCCACAAAGAGCTTGTACATATTTTAGAAACTGGTACTCCGGAACAATTTAGAAATGGGATGCGTAATCATTTAGAAAACCACTTTGCTAGATTGTTTTCTTAATGAAATTGTTTTATTAGCTTCAAAAGCATTAGTATCTGCCAAGTTAGGTTTGTTTGGAGCATGCATTAGCTGATAAAAATATCAATTCATAAAATATATCCAACTTACAATAGGCGCTCAAATAGTGCTACATTCAAGCTGCAAATGTATTCTCAGTAAAATTTTAGCCATGAAGCAGAAATTGATTGTATGTATCATTAGTCTATTGACCTTTAGTGTTATTGAAGCACAATCACTAACTATTGGCAGTTTTAATTTGCGATATGACAACAAGGGTGATTCTGGAAATTTATGGAAGAATCGTTTGCCAAGAGTATCTGCATTAATTGAGTTTCATGACTTTGACATATTAGGAACTCAGGAAGGATTACAACACCAGCTAGATAGCTTAGCCGTAAATTTAACTGGTTATACTTATTATGGAATTGGCAGGGATGACGCCAAACAAAAAGGGGAGCATTCTGCTATCTTTTTTAAAACAGACTTATTTACCATTGTAGACAAGGGCGATTTTTGGCTTTCAGAAACACCCGAAAAACCAAGCCTAGGTTGGGATGCAAAAATCTATCGCATTTGCTCATGGGTGCAACTCAAGCATAAAACTTCAACCAAGAAAATCTACTGTTTTAATGTACATTATGACCATCAAGGTTTCACTGCAAGAAAAGAAAGTTCTAAATTAATCTTATTAAAAATCAAAACCATTGCTGGTAGCAATCCTGTTATACTAACTGGCGATTTTAATGGAGATCATCAATCTGAATGGTATCAATTGATAGCTAATTCAGGATTTTTATTGGACACCTATACTAGGGTAAGCAAACCTTATATTCCTAATGGAAGCTTTCAAGGATTTGGAGTCAATTTAAATGCTGGCAATATTATTGATCACATTTTTACTTCTAATCATTTTAAGGTATCAAAATGGGGTGTTTTAACTGATACTTATAATGGCAAATTTCCATCTGATCATTTTCCAGTTTTAAGCAAGATTAGTTTTAAGTAGATTATGGAATAATGGGATTTATCCATCTTAGTAGAAAACTAGGTTATGGCAGAAATGAACAATCCCAACAATGGCAGTTCTAAAAGCAAGTCTGCTTTTAGAAGAAAGGTTTTATCTACCAGGGTAGATCTGACCCCAATGGTTGACTTAGGTTTCTTACTAATCACCTTTTTTATCATCACTACCACCATGAGCCAAGCAAATGCCTTGAAATTTATCATGCCAGATGAAAGCGGAGATCCTATGAATATTAAGGAGACTGGTGCCTTAACCTTGATGCCTGCAGATAATGGCAAGGTCTATTTTTATGAAGGTCAATTAGACCCAAGCAAGTTTCAGGTTACCAATTTGAAAGACATGCGCCAGTTGATTATGGATAAAAAACAAAGAACCAAGGACAAGGATTTTTTTGTTGTGATTAAACCTGCTGATAGTTCTAGCTACGGTGATTTGGTAAAAGTGTTGGATGAAATGAAAATCAATGAAGTGAAGAGATATGCTATTGCTCGGATTGAAGAGGGGGAATTGGCGCTGTTGAGATAAGTAAGATTTTCTTCCAACATTTCTGCGCTTGCAAGGGGCTGGTCTGAACTAATTTATAGAATTAGTTTGCTATAACAACGCAATGATAGTATTTTCTGTAGTTACAAGTACTTACTAAAAAACTATTTTAAACATCAAATAAAAAAGCGAAATTGTTTTGAGTAGGTAATCTTTTATTTAACTATAAAAATCTATGCAAAATATTTTTTTCCTTTTGTTGCTATTCCCTTTAAAGTTGGAGGCACAAGTGTTCAAATCCGCTCCAATAGAAAATGGCTTAAGAATAGATTTTCATTCAAAACTAATGGCAGAGGATAGAACTATCTGGATTCGGGTACCAGCTTCCTATTACGAACAAAAAGACGCAACCCAAACCTATCCTGTGATATATGTTTTGGATGGTAAAACCGCTTTTTTTCCTCTAACTGGAATTGTAAGTTTTATGAGCGAGAAAGACCATGTAAATTATCAGATTCCAGAAATGATTGTTGTAGGAGTTGATACTGAAAAACGGATACGTGACTTAACTCCTAATGCGTCTACAAAGCAACCAAATGGGGATGATGCAAAAACACCTGAACAAAAACTCATGATGCAAGGAAGTGGAGGTGGTGAGAAATTTTTGAATTTTTTGAAAGAAGAAGTATTTACATATGTAGAAAATAATTACAGAACAAATCCTTATCGAATCTATGTTGGTCATTCACTAGGAGGCTTAACTGCTACTTATACTTTTTTAAAGTACCCTAATTTATTTAATGCTGCTATTTCAATAGATCCAAGTTTATGGTGGGACAGCGCTAAATATGTAATTAAAGCACCTGAATTGCTTCAAGCAATGCCAAAAGACAAGATGAGAAAGTATTATGTTAGCGTTATTGACTCTAGTAATTATGGAGGTAACCTAAATTTTCATTCAAATTCCATCTTCAACATTGGTAAAGAAATGCAGAAGGCTTCTTCAAAATATTTACAATATAAGGTGGATTGTATCCCAAATACGGATCATTCTTCTATCCCTATGTTGAGTTGGTACAATGGTCTTCTTTTTATTTTTGATGGATATCATAAAAGTCATTATGATTATATGAAAGATCCAGATTTAATTGAATCACATTTTAAAGAAATTGAGTCAAAAATTGGATTGAAAATGAATCCTCCTCAAGATATTTTTGAAATTCTTGTTCATTACCTTACTTCGCCAGACAGATACCCAGATTCTGTAAAAGCAAAAAAAGTATTAACAATGGCATTAAAATATTATCCTACATCCACCTATTTTCAAAATAAACTCAAAGAACTTCATACAAAATCTTAAGTCATAATTGAGTAGAAGTATTTAAAAAGAATTTATGAAACAGTTTTTTATAGCAATTCTTTTGTTCACATATCAAATGGCTGCAGGACAAACTGCTATTGATAGGGTAAATAAATATTGCTTACAGCATCAAAACGAGATGATTAAAGAATATTTTAGTCTCTTATCATTGCCAAACCACGCTTTAGATAAAGTCAATATTACTAAAAATGCGCTTTTCATTGAATCAATGTTGAAAAAGCGAGGTATTCAAACAAAGTTGCTCGAATCCAATACCAAGGGTACACCCAAAGCAATTTATGGTGAAGTATTGGTTCCAGGTGCTACACTTACTATTATATTTTATGCCCATTATGATGGACAACCTGTAAGCCCTGAAAAGTGGAATCCAGCTATAAAGCCATATCAACCAGTTTTATTAGATAAATCCATTGAACAGTCAGGTAAAGCAATTGCATTTCCAACCGATGGGAAACCCTTTGACCCAGAATGGAGAATTTCATGCAGGAGTAGTTCAGATGATAAGGCAGGTGTGATGACTATTATCAATGCCTACGATGCTTTAATTAAAACTGGGGTAAAACTGAAAAACAATATTAAATTTTTCTTTGAAGGAGAAGAAGAAATTGGTTCATTACATCTTGGAGAAATACTTGATAAACACAAAGATTTACTAAAGGCTGATTTATGGTTAATTGGTGATGGTCCTGTACATCAATCTGGATTACCGATGATAGATTTTGGGGTAAGAGGTGACGTAAATGTTGATTTAACTGTTTATGGCCCAAAACGTCCACTTCATAGTGGACATTACGGTAATTGGGCACCTAATCCATGTTTATTAATGTCCAAATTGCTTGCAAGCATGAAGGATGATAATGGTTTAGTAAAGGTAAAAGGATACTATGATGATGTAATTCCATTTAGTACATCTGAAAAAAATGCTTTTAATGCAATTCCTTCTGTTGATGAGCAAATGAAAAAGGAATTGGGAATTAATAAACCCGAGGGTGGAGGAAAAACACTTTTTGAAACTTTTGAGTGGCCCTCTTTAAATATCAATGGAATCAAATGCGCAGATGTAGAAAATCGCGCTAGCAATGTTATCACAACAGAGTCAAAAGCAACGCTTGATTTACGTCAAGTTCTGGGCACAGACTATTTAAAGCAAATTGAATTATTAAAACAACATGTGATTGAACAGGGATTTCTTCTTTTAAATCGGGATCCTACAGATGAAGAGCGATTACAAAATCCAAAAATTGCAAAATTAAAAATCATTAAAGGCGGATACAATGCACAACGAACACCGTTGGATTTGCCAATTTCTCAGCAAGTTATAAAGGCAGTAAAATCAGCTACTAAAAAGCAACTGATATTAGAGCCAACATCTGGAGGTAGTTTACCGTTGTATCTTTTTGAAAAACATCTTAATGCCAAAGTAATTAATTTATGCTTGGTTAATCACGACAACAATCAGCATTCAGAAAATGAAAATGTTAGACTTCAAAACCTTTGGGACTCAATAGCCCAACTTTCAGCTATTATGATAATGGAATAGATGCTATATAATGTAATAATTATCATCATTAAAAACTATTCTTTTCAAAATAGCATTTTTTAAATTACCATAAATTTAATGAAATCAATAATATTTTATGTTTAATAAAAGGGCGATTTTCAGTTTGATCAAAATGAATAAAAAATTCTTGTGCATTGTAGTTTCAATGGTTTTATCCTCCCTACTGCAAGCCCAATCCTTGCAGGATCTTATTAATATTTTTGACAAATCAATTGATAGCCTTAACCAAATACATGAATTCAATGGCAATATTCTATTGGCAAAAAATGGCGTAAAGCTTTATGAAAAAAGCATTGGCTTCACAGATAGCACAGCCACTAATAAACTTACCTCAGCATCTTCATTCAATCTTGCATCTATTTCAAAAACATTTACCTCCACACTAATTTTGATGTATGCACAAGAAGGTAAATTGAAAATTGATGACAATGTCAGCATTTATCTTAGCGAGTTCCCATACAATCAAATTACAATAAGGAACTTGCTAAATCATACGCATGGCATGATTGAATATTTTGATTGGGTAAAAGACACACTTAAGATAAAAGATACTATTGGTAATCGCAGGTTGCTTGAACTCCTTGCTCAACACAAACCACCCTTAATTTCGGTGCCAGGTGAAAAGTTTAACTATTGTAATACTGGTTATGCTGTTTTAGCGAATATACTAGAATCTATCAGTGGTATGACTTATTCGGAATTATTAAAGAAAAAAATAACCAAACCATTGGGACTTAAAGATACTTACGTTCAAACAGTGAAGATGTCAAATTCACCAAAAAATAGGATTTATGGCATGAGATACCTTGATGGCAAATGGAATTCGTTTGATCTTACCCCCCTTGATGAAGTAGTTGGGGATGGAAATATTTATTCTACTGTAGGTGATCTTCTCAAATGGGATCAGGCTTTGAGAAATGGCAAACTACTTAAGCCAGAAATTCTACAAGAAGCATATACACCAGTTCTTGTTCAAGAAAAAGCAAAAATGGCTTATGGTTTTGGTTGGATAATAAATGAACCCGGAAAGAAAGTTTCCCATTCAGGCAGTTGGAATGGATTTAAAAATAATTTAGTACGTGATTTGCAAAATGGGTATACGCTCATATCACTGAGTAACGGAACAGCTGGCTTGTCCTCATGGAAAATACAGCAGCAATTTGAAAAGGATATCAATAAGCTGAATAATTAATTACTTCATAATGAACAAAATATATAAATTTCTAATTTTAAGTTTATCCTTATCTAGCATGGCTTTGCTGGTTGCCTAATTTACTGTTGTTTAGTCATTGGTAAAAAAAAATAAATAGTAGGAACTAAAGTTCTTCTTTGTGCATCCCAAAAGCTTTGTACATCCTAGATCTATCAAACATTTTTTCATTGTTTGAGATGAAAATAGTAGCAACCCCATTTCCAATAAAGTTAGTAATGGCCCTTGCTTCAGACATAAAGCGGTCAACCCCTAATAACAGAGCAAGTCCTTCAATAGGTATCACTTTAGTAGCTGTTAATGTGGAGGCTAAAATAATAAATCCACTCCCAGTAACACCAGCAGCACCTTTGGATGTAACCATCAAAATGCCAATGATGGTTAGAATTTGTTCCATATTTAATTGAATATGAAAGACCTGAGCCAAAAATATAATGGCCATTGATAAGTAAATAGAAGTTCCGTCTAAATTAAACGAATATCCAGCAGGAACTACTAACCCCACAACAGATTTATGACAGCCCATATGTTCCAATTTCTCCATCAATGATGGCAAAGCTGCTTCAGAAGAAGATGTACCTAAAACTATTAATAATTCATTTTTAATGTATCCTAAAAATTTCCAAATACTTATTTTATAATAACGCAATACAGACCCTAAAATGATGAATATAAATAATGCCATTGTAATATATACACAAGCCATTAATTTCCCGAGTGGCAATAAAGTAGCAACACCGTATTTTCCAATCGTGTATGCCATACCACCAAATGCACCAATAGGCGCAAATTTCATCACTAAATGAAGACCTCTAAAAACATATTTAGAACTCCAATATACCTTAGACAAAATAGCATCCTTGTATTTTACTTTACTAACAATAATACCAGCAATAATTGCAAAGAGTAAAACTTGAATGGTAAGATTGTCTTGAAAAAATTGAGCCCAGGAAATTGAAACATTACCGCTACTGTACTTAGAAATATCTCCTTTAGCAACGATACTCGTATTTACTGATGCACCTGGCTCTAAAAGATATCCAACAATAATTCCAATTAATAAAGCAACCGTGGTTATAATTTCAAAATAAATAAGTGCTTTGCCGCCAACTTTTCCCACTTTTTTTAAATCACCCATTCCACAAATCCCTGTTACTATCGTAAGTAGAATAATTGGATAGATAAATAATTTAATGACATCAATAAAATATTTACCAAGCGGCTGCATGGCTACACCCGTGGCTGGGTATAAATGACCTATAATTATACCAGATGTAATAGCAAATAATACCCAAAAAGTAAGGTTGGTTGCAATTTTTTTTACCATGATCGCTTGCTTATAGATTCTACTGAATCACTGTGTTAACAATACTTACACAAGATTTAATTTCAGAATCAGTAAGTTGCATGATCCTAAATGTCTCTCCATCTTTATCAAAATAATTATATACGGTAGCATAATTTTTTGGTAAAGTGCCTGTTATTTTTTTAATAAAATTTAATGCAATTAAAAAAGTTCCTACTGCTGAAGGATGAGAACCATCTTCACTAAAAAGTTTCATTGAGGGAAGGGTTTTCCTTGCTAAATCCCAACTAGAACCAACGGGTACATTTACTGCATTTTCGGATTTTGCTAAATCATTATAAACTTCATTGATTCTTGATTGCGTTTCGGGAGTCTTTTCCCTTGCCCAAGTATTATACAAATATGGTTTGGCAGCATTTTCACGAATATAATTACAAAAGAGCCCCCCGTTTATTAACAAGCTATCTTTATGTTCCAAGGGCCACATACTGTTATCTTGAATGACCACAATATCAAATTTTTTAGTGGCAATCAATTGCTTTGATTTAAGCCCCCTTGCATTATTCCAGTGTTGTCCTAGTGTTGCAGCTCCTACTGTAGATTTTTTACAAATAATTTTTGTATCCATACTATCAGTAATCAAGCCAATCATTTGTGCTAAATTATTGTAATACACATAACTATTTCCAACAAACAACACCCTTACTGTATCTTTCTTTTCAAATGCAAAAGACTTATTAGAAAAGAAAAGAAATAATAATACAGTGATTACCCAAATAGCATTCAACTTTTTCATATTCAATTAGAATTTTGGATTCTTTTAAAATCCTGGATTTTGCACCATATTAATATTATTTTGAACCTGAGCAACTGGTATTGGCAATATAGTTCTATAATAGAAATTAGAAGTGGTGGCAGAATATTGTATCAATCTTGATGTTGCATTTCCGCCCGAACTAATTTTTACAAAATTTAATTGTCTTCTGTTTAGATCAAATAAACGTTGACCTTCAAAAGCAAATTCTTTCCTTCTTTCTACAATAATACTATCTATAAATGCTGCTGCAGAAATACTTCCAGCAGGGGGCGTACCCGTTAGTACAGCATTAAATGGTCTTGTAGCAGAGGCTGTATCTCTAGACTTTCTAATGAGATTGATGTCTGTTAATGAAGTAGTTAACAAGGCGCTATTGCTATTTGCAACGGCTAATTGTGCATTCGCTTCACCTCTAATTAAATACATTTCTGCCAATCTCAATACTTTGGTGTTTTCCATGTAAGTAGAAATATTAATATACTTAGTTGGAATGGGTACATTGGTTTCACCGCCAATTGAATTTCTATTACCTAATGCAATAAATCCACGTCGAATATCAGTAGCCGAATAAGCCTCATATAACCCTCTAAAAGTTGAAAGTGTAGTGCCCGTACTTCTGCTATTCATTGATTGCATTGTTCCAAGCATTTCACCATAACCCTGCTGACTACATAAATATGCATAAGAATCTGTTCCTGGATTATCATTGGTATTATTTGCTATTTCAAATAAAGATTCAGGACTATTTTGAGATCTAAAATCTTGAAGCATTGTTCCAAAAGTATACAATGAATAACGGCCAGATGCAATAACCTGATTAGCCGCATCTACAGCACTTACCCAATCAGACTTATATAAAGCAATCCTAGCTTTTAAAGCCAAAGTTGAAAATCTATTCATCCTTATTTTAAATAAAGTGCTGTTTACAGCTCCATTACTTATTACATTTCCACTTTGCGGTAATAGTGCAATTGCTGCTGTAATATCTTTATCAATTTGGGTATATACCTCAGCCGCTGTGTTTCTTGCAGGATAAACAACTTCTGTAATATTTACTATTGGATTAATTACCAGCGGCACACCCAAGTGTGATCCATCGGCAGTGAATTTTAATGGCCGTGCAAAAAACTTCATTAAGTCAAAATAAACTAGCGCTCTAACGGCATAAGCTTCACCCACTAATTGAGCAGCCTCTTCTTGCTGAAGAGATGTTGCTATTTTTTTAATATTTTCTTGATTGGCAATAATGGCATTAGTATTGGTAATTACCTGATACATCTGACTCCACATTCTACTAACGTTGGCATCAGTAGCTGTATGTGTTACGGTATTCATTCCAGTGTACCTATTACCCGATCTTACACTTCTTGTAGCATTATCAGATAACACTTCTGGAATAACCATTGCGTCTCTTCCGTAATAACTATAAGATTGCATCATTGAATAAAGACCATTTACGGCAGCCCTAGAAGTTGGCATACTTTTAAATACGTCTTCGGTTAGGACACTTTGCTGTGGTTTTACTTCTAAAAAGTCTTTACTACAAGCTGTAATAAAAAGTAAAGAAGAAATAACTGTTATTGAATATATTTTTTTCATAAATGAAACTTTATGCAATTAAAAATTGATGTCTAAGCCAAATAAAAAGGTGTTAAATACTGGAGGTCGTTGAGCCATGGTTCCATCTATACTAACCTCAGGGTCTGTATTAAAACGCTTGTCTTTCACATAGGTAAATAAATTTTGTCCGCGCAAATAAATTCTTGCGTTGCTTAATTTAAATTTATTTAAAAGCTGTATAGGCAAATTATAAGATAGGGTTACGTCTCTAAGTCTGATATAACTTCCATCGTATAAAAATCTACTACTTTCAAAACTTCCTGATGAAGATTGGGTACCCAAAAATACCGGCTTAGGTACATCTGTGATTTGACCCGGAGTAGTCCAACGTCTACCATACTCATATCTGCTTAGGCCATTGCTTTGATCCGAAAATCCAAGATTGGCATCTGTTTTTTGTAAATAACCATAATCGTCATAAATACTGTTACCCCAAAAAGCATACAATTGAAAACTAAACTTAAAGTTTTTATAAGAAAAAGTGTTTGTTAAACCACCATAGAATTTTGGCAAGGCACTTCCATATTCTAAACGAGGAAGTGCGGTAGTAAACACATTTGTTGTTGAATCTTTTCCATCACTTTTATACCAAAGCGCTTCACCATTTGCTGGATTTACTCCGGCATATCCTCTTTGGTAATGGGTGTAAAAATCATTTCCAACTCTTCTCGAGTAGTTTGCATTACCAACATAAGCTGGATCAATTTCTGTGATGGTATTTTTATTGGTAGTAATATTAAAATCAGTCACCCATTTAAACCCACCTGGAGATTTTGGTGCAATATTCACAGATGAAAGACTAATTTCTATTCCTGTATTTTTCATAGCGCCACTATTTACAGTAATGCTTGTTACACCATTAACGCTTGGAATAGATTGACTAATTAGTAAGTCACTTGTAGTTCTAGTATACCACTCAAAAGATCCGGATAATCTTCCTTTAAACATAGAAAAATCAAGTCCAATATTTAAAGGAATATTTTTTTCCCAAGTAAGGTTGTCGTTTGCAAGTTGATTTTGCGCTAACCCAGATTGTAAGTTATAATCGCTTCCCGCGCCATATAAGCCAAAAGATTCAAAATTATCAATACCTTGATTACCTGTGTAACCATAGCTACCTCTTAATTTTAGTTCTCTTAACCATTCTATATTAAAAAACTTTTCATTAGAAATATTCCAACCAGCACCTATTGACCAAAAAGTAGCTTTTCTGAAATTTTTGGCAAATCTTGAAGACGCATCTTCTCTTATAGATCCAGATATGAAGTAAAGATCTTTATAAGAATAATTGCTATTTAAAAATTTACTTACCAATCTATTGGCTGTTCCAGATCCAGTTGTTAAAGTAGGACTAGATCCTCCAGCTGCAGTAACCGTACCAGGGGCAATTCCATTAACAGAAATACTAATGTCTGCATCTGATCTGCTTTGTGCTTCATAACCCGCAAACGCCTCCAATTTATGATCGGGCGTAATATCTAGTTTGTAACGTAAAATATTGGTTGTAACCCAATTTGTAATGTCTTGTGTATAGTTTTCAATGGTTCCACCAACTGCTATCACTGCATTACCCACATTAGGATCATACTGGGTGCTAGTTAATGCATGGTTAAAATCTATGGCATAAGAACCTTCAAATGTTAGTCCTTTTACAATCTTGTAATTCAAAGAAGCGTTTCCTGAAATATTATATGTTTTAGCTTTTCGCTTTGTTGTTTCAATAACTGCAACTGGATTGTACCCATTGTTATAACCTAGCTCGTATGTTGTTCCATCGCTTTTATAGATTGGCAACCATGGAGCTAAACGGTACATGGCCCTAATTGGATTGGCAAAAAATGCTCCGCCTAGAAAATTACTTGTTTGTTGATAGCTTCCACTAAAACCACCCTTGAAAGAAAGTTTTTTGGATAGTTCCGAAGAAATGTTAATTCTATAAGTTGCCTTATTGTAGTCAAGGCCTTTTGTAGGCGCGTTTGATTGGTAATAGCTACCTGAAGCAAAATAGGTAGACTTATCATTACCGCCACTCGCATTTAAATTGTATTGCGAATATTGACCTTGTCTTAAAACCGCATCAAACCAATCGGTATTTGTTGTAGTACTAATTCCATTTGCTGTTAATAAAGAATCATAAGAGCTAGCTTTATTTCCTGCATTCACCCAACCTTCCTTATAATATTGTAGGTATTGATCAGTAGTAAGTGTTTTTTGCTCGTCTCTGATGGTGTTGTTATTAATACCGTTCTGAACAGTCAAGTTGAATTTAGATTTTCCTGATTTACCCTTTTTTGTAGTAATCAAGACAACTCCGTTTGCGGCTCTAGAACCATACAATGAAGTAGCAGCAGCGTCTTTTAAAATAGACATGGTTTCCACATCGTTGGCATTTAATCCAGCGATGGTATTACTATTCATCCCAGATACATCACCACTAACTACTGGAATTCCATCAATTACATATAGCGGGGCAGAGCTAGCATTAATAGAGCCAATTCCACGAACCCTGATATTTGGAACGCCTCCAGGTTGGCCACTTGCATTTGTAGATTGCACCCCCGCAACATTTCCTTGAATACTCTCTTGAACAGATGTATTAGGTGAGCTTTCTATGACTGTATTTTTAATGGTAGTAACTGCCCCTGTGAAAGAACTTCGTTTTTGATTGGTATATGCCAATACTAATACATCTGAAAGATTGTTTTCAGATTCCTGCAGTTTTACAATGGTCATTTTAGGGTCAAAAACAGAAACGTTTTGTGAAAGTAAATCTACCCTTGAAAATTGGAGGGTAACTCCTTTTTTAACCTTAATGGTAAATACACCATCGTCTCCAGTAATGGTTCCAGTTTTTGCCTTAAGCACTTTAACCGAAACATTAGACAGTGGTTGATTGTCTTTAATAGCAACAACTTTTCCTGTTACCGTTATTAGCTCACCTTCGGCATTGGTATTGGAACTTTGTGCCTTGATTTGATTGGATAGCAATTGAAGTACCACTCCAATAATTGCAACAATCACATGGATTTTTTTTCTCATATAGCTTGGTTGTATCTTGAAAAAATAGTCTTGTTAAACTATTAATTTGTTCAAATTAAAGCACTAACCATTGAACATGTGTTTTTGTTGTTTCTAAAGCATTTTTAAATAAATTAATTGATTTCCGAAATGCATTTATTGTTTCGGAAACTGCAATCAATTGATTTGCAAATATTAATAAATAATGATTAAATTAAGTACGTGTAATCCTTTGAATGGAAGAATGTATGCATGAATAGTATTAGGGGTAAACATCTGGGGGATTTCCCACTCTATCAGAAAATTTCTTGTAGGCCTTTTGAATATCCTTAAATTTAAGTTGCCTAGATAGCCCATCATAAATATCAATACAAATGCAATTATTATTCATTTTTTCATGGATACCCATTTTACTAGGATTAATTATTGAGCTACCCAATCCAGTAGAAAATAAACCAACTCCAAAGTTTAAATTAATTCCTGCTCCAAAAATTACTTTCAATTCTTTTGTGGATTGCAATATGGCAGAGGTATGGATAGAAGACACTTTTAGGATTTTTCCTGGTAAGTATGGGGAAGATCCATTATGGGGATATGCTAAAGATTTAAAATATTCTGATGGCAAAAATGCAGAAGCCGTTTTTAAAAATCCATCTGATCAATTTTTTAATCCAAAAATGCCCTTCAACGTTCCTGTAGGCCAAAAAGGATTACATGGTGCCGTTTGGTTTGAAACTGTTTATCAAGACAAAAAAGACCCTTCAGGTAAAACGCTATATGGTATTTATCATAACGAAAACTATCCGAGTACATTACCCTACGATTCAATTACTAAAGAAGGATACAGAAACAATCTTTGGCCCCAGGGTTTAACAGGTCCAGAAAGCCCTGCAGCAGTTTGTCGTATTGGCATTATGAAGTCAATTGATGGAGGTAAAAGTTGGGAAAACAAAGGAATCTTTATAGAAGACTACGACCCAAGAATGATTCTTAAACCAGTCAATACTTCTAATACTTTCGCAGGTGGTGTTGGTGATCCATCGGCAGTTGCTAGTGGAGACTATTTGTATTTATTTTATGGCGAGTATGGATATCCCGGAATTTATCATGAAAAAACATATGACGCTAAAACAGAATGGAGCGGACAATGTATTAGCATTGCTCGTATTGCCTTAAAAGACTTAGACAACCCCTTAGGAAAGGCAAAAAGATGGGATGGCAAATCGTTTTCTATTCCATATGATAGCTATGGAGCACCTGTTCGTTCTCTACAAATTCCTATAGCAGAAGGGGGCGGAGCCGCTTCTTCTCCAACAGGTGGCTTTCATTGGGGTCCATCTGTAAGTTGGAACACTTATTTGAATTGTTGGGTAATGATGATGGGTAAAGTAGAAGGAAAATCATGGCAGGGAGACAAAATATTTATTTCCTTTAATAAAAATAAAGACTTAGGTGCTGGCAACAATAGTCAAGATTGGTCAAAACCAGCATTGGTTTTTCAGAAACCAGGGTATATTCTCTGGTACCCTTCTTTACAACCTTTAAACAACCCCAATGACATCAAAGAAAAATACACTTCAGTTTTACTAGGAAAGCGTGCGCGATTTTTTGTAAAACGCATCAAGCCTGGTGATGATGAATATGCTTCAGAACATTTTATTGAATTTGAAAAATAAAAATCAATACCATTATTTTTTATAAGGTATTTCATTTTTTATTGCAATAAATGGTTGCGACAATTCCGATTTACCATCTGATAAAGTCAATTGATATGTTCCGGCTTTCAGGTATTTTTCATACTGCGTAAAATAAGGCAAATCGCTTGTTTGTCTGTTAGTAATCATATCCCACCGGTATTGATTAAAACCCTTTTGACCTTGCAAATTGATTGACCATATTTTTTTATTGCCCTTATCAACAATGGATAGTGTTACAGGTTTCATTTCCTTTAACCAAAATACAATCTCCTTTTTCTCAAAAGTTCTAAAGTCAGGATAATTAGATGCAGACTGAAACCAAGGCAACTGATTTTCTTTCTTTACAAAAAGCTGATCTTTTTCAGCTGAAAATTGTTGCCTTACAAAATCATGAACAGGGTTAAGACTTATTTTATAAATACCTCTACCATGAGTACCCGCAAATAAATCACCGCTTGACTCATGAATCTCCAAATCAGCAATAGCAGCACCTGGCATATTATCACCTAAATAAGACCAATTTCTTCCCCTATCAATTGAAATAAAAACTCCACGAATAGTGCCTGTATATAAAATATTCTCATTAGTAGGATCTTCTAGAATAATGTTTACTGGCTCATCTGGCAGTCCTGCGGCAATACTGTTCCAATTTTTACCATAGTCTTCCGAAACGTACAGATAACTTTTCAAATCATCATAATTAATACCGGTCATAGCAACATACACTCGTTCTTTTTTAAAGCGAGAAGGACATATACTCCGAATATAATTATTGGCAAGGCCATTATCATTTTCTTCCCAGCTTGTTCCATCATTTTGAGTAACCCAGAAAGCACCTTTATCCGTACCTGCATAGAGTAAACCTTTTTGCAAATGAGATTCTGCCAATGCTCCAGTGGAAAATGATTTCTTCTCATTAGTAGACGTAACAGTAAGGTTTGGGCTGATTACTTTCCAGGCATCTCCCCTATTGGTGCTTTTGAAAATATAATTGCCACCATGATACAATGTTTCCTTTTGATGTGGTGAGATCATATATGGGGTCATATAATTAAACAACAACTCATCTTTTATTACTGCCGGAAGTTTAGGTCTGATTCCTTTTGTAGTATCAGTTCTTTTATCAAGACGTACAATTCCGCCATGTTGCGAACTATAGTAAACGGTATTGTCATCCTCCGGGTCCACCTGTGTTACACAACCATCTCCTCCATCCCAGGGATCAATCCATATATATTTCCAAGGGTCAGGAATTGTTGGATTAAATTCTTTAGGAGGTCCATAGACTGTTGCATTGTCTTGAGTACCGCCATAAATCATATAGTTTTTCTGATCAATGGTAATGTCATAAAATTCACCAACGGGAATATTATTATAATGAAGCCAGGATTCTCCTTTGTCGTAGCTAACATATAATCCTCCATCATTCCCAGCAGCTATATGATTTGGATTATTGGGATTAATCCATAATTCACATTGATCCAGGTGAAATCCTTTTGCCAACCCATTATTTACACGATTAACCTTTCCTCCGATAGTAGAAAATGTTTTTCCTCCATCCTTGCTATGGGTCAGGCGTACGCCAAGGCAATATATTTCATCATCATCTTTGGGGTTTACATATACATCAGTAAAGTACCAACCAATAACTGAAAAAAACTTCAAAGAATCTTTATGCGTTTTTTTCCAGCTGATACCTCCATCTGTAGTTTTATAAAGTTCACCTGATGTGCCAGGAGAATTATTAAGGTTGTCAACTAGTGCATATGCTTTTAAAGGATTGGTATAGGAAACGGTCAAACCAATACGTCCTGTTTTTGGGCCAGATGGTAATCCGTTTTTACAGGCTATCCATTTTTTTCCTCCATCTGTACTTCTATACACAACACTGTTTTTACCACTAATACCTGGATACACTTCCCACAAAGAAGCATACATTATTTTGGGATTAGACGCTGCAATCACAATATCATTTGCCCCTGTTGAATCATTTATATACAATACTTGTTGCCATGTTTTACCACCATTCGTTGTTTGATAAAGCCCACGATTTTTATTTGTTGACCACAAATGACCCAGCACTGCTACCATTACTATATCGGGGTTAGTAGGATGAATCGCAATTTCTGCAATTGACCATGAATCTTCAAGCCCTATATGCTGCCATGTTTTGCCGGCGTCATTAGACCGGTACATTCCTGTTCCTGGCAAAGTAAAGTTTCTGGGCTTTTTTAAATTTTCACCTGTACCGAGATATATAATATTAGGATCTGATGGTGCTAGTTCCATATCGCCAATACCCAATGAAGCCTGATCTTGAAAAACACAATCCCAACTTACACCATTGTTTACTGTCTTCCATAATCCACCTGATCCAAAACCAACATACATGGTACCTGGATGTGCCGCATCTACCTGCACCACATCAGCCCTTGCAGAATTTACAACAGGTCCAATGGAAACCCAGTCAAGTTTAAACGAAGTCTCCCTTTTCATTTTTTTATATGTTTGAAAAGAGTTTTCTAAAGGAGAATGTACTTGTTGGGCATTAATACTTACAGCTGAAATAAAAATGAATACGCAGTATATGACAAAAACTTTTTTCATTTTTTAGCATTATTAGTTGATAATAAAATCAGTTGCAATTTTAAATTAGTTTGACTTTATCTATAAATATATGCAGGATTGAAATTCTCATTGTAGTCTAACCTATTACCATTGACTAATAGGCGTTATTTAATTCCCAAGCAGCCAATGATGTTGGTACAGAACCAATTTGGTTCATCCTGTCCAAAAAATTCTTGATTGAAAAGGTTTGACCGGTTAATTCCATCTTTCTGGCATATTCAGCCATGGCTTCATCAATGAGGAATTTTCCTGTAATATAACTTGTGCCATATCCAGGCTGTCTTAAATAAAGATGCTGTTCAAATTTCAATAACTCTTTCTCGGTTTTCATCCAGCCTCGTGGCGTATATTCAGCATGTACTTTTCCGGCATCCTCCATGGTCATTTCATTTGCATGGGCATAAAGCGAACCCAACCCTCGTGCAGCACGTTGGGCAATCAAAATATAAACAATCTCTCTTACCCTTGGATTAGAATCATATAATCCGGCATTCATGAAAATTTCTTCTACCGCTGTTGCCATGCCTTCATTGCGTGAATCAAAAATATTATACAACAATGGTGCACGACGAATTTCAGAAACATGTGGTTCTAGATCCATTTGCGCTAATTCAAACCAATGATAAAAGTGAGAAAACAAAGGGCGTGGATCATAATGCATGGTGATCAAGAAAAAATTACGTTTCTCTTTTGGAACAAACCCTCCTTTGTGCGCCCTCAAGGCGGGTTCATAATAGTTTTTCATTGTTAGCAATTCTTGCTGATCAAGGAATTGAATAATGCTCTTAACCGACCTTTCATTCAATGAATCATATTCCAAAGCAGTATTTGCCTCAGAAAGCAATGGTAAATTTCTATTTCGGTGTTCCTCAAGTTTAAGAGAAGCCCAAGCTCTTGAGAGTTCTCTTTTTAATAAAATCACCTGATCATCCCATGTTAATGGAACAAGATGAACATTTTTTGAATACCAATTATAATTTTCCTTGCCCACCCCAGAAGGTCCTGTTTTCTTGGAAGAACCTGCTTCAAGCCATAGTACTAGTTTCTTTGTTGATGCAATTGATTTTAGTATTTCTGCAGACAATTTTTGATCGTCTTTCACGCCAGATTTATCAAATAATTCATTTAAATCATCAATCTGTGATTTAATATCTCTTATTCCAGCAACCCAAAGTTCCTTTGCATTACCCGTTAGGTTCAACATGGCTTGTTCATTAAGCGGTTCAATGACACTTAGCTGTTCAATTAATTTATTTTTATCAGAAAGAGAAAGTGGAAAACTGTATTTCCAAATGTCTATGACAGCATGATTGGTTGGCCCTTCATGGGCAGGAACATCACTGCGTTCAGTCCAGATGGTTTTATAAAAAGCAGGATCCCTTGTCCAAGGTTTTAAAACTCTG
>CAIZMD010000350.1 GCA_903933995.1 uncultured Bacteroidota bacterium | reverse complement strand
GAAGCAATCATGCAGAACTTTCCAATGATAAGCTTGTCTCCAATAAAGTCAAAATGGTACTTGACGTTTTTTTCAAAGTTCTCAACGTTATCAAAATCGTCATAGTAAGTATAGTCTCCAACTTCAATATTCGGATTTTTGATAATATTCTTTAGGAAACAAAGACGGTTGTAATTAGGAAGTGGATAGGTTTGATTTGGATCAGGGATGGGCATGGGAAATATTTTGTGCCTTTGGCGTTAGTTTATTTATCTGATGGTCTGAGTCCGTAAATTAATAAATATCCAATGATCCAAAATTCTCCAATAGTTGCTGGAATAACCATTAAATCAAATAAAGGATGTTTCATTCCTAGATAATCAAAAAAGGCGCTAATGATATAGCCAGTTCCCCCAATAATTAAAGTTCTTCCAAGCCAAACAGGCATACGCTTAGAAGATACAATGATATAACCCATAGGTAATAGCCAGAGACCAAAGAATAGACTTCCTACGCCCCAAGCATTGTCCATGATTTGGCTTAATAACTGAATCATGTCAGTTTTCCCTTGTATAGAGGTATTGACAGCATTAGCTATATTAATGGCGGAAGACATGGCAATTGCACTGATTAGAATAATGGCTGCATTCATGGTTCCCCATATAGCCAGCGTGAATGCACCCCATTCATTAATTGGTTTGAATAGTTTATAAAACCAAACCGCTGATAGTGCTTGGGAGATGATGATGACAAACTCTAGTATCAGTCTAATTCTAGCAGTAGATGCTAGGTTGATTAAATTAGTCAGGGTCTGTTCTGGGTTATTGGATATGAATATTTGGGGTTGGTAGATCAAAAACCCTAGCATTCCAGAGATAGCTAGTATCAAATACCAGATACCTGTTAATCGTGCGGTAGTTAAGTTTTTGGGCATGTTTTGTATTTGCTATGAAATTAGCAGTTCATGCTGAAATTGGTAGGCTTGAGTTTATAAAGGGTTAATGGTTGTGGTGAGTGGGAATAGGTTGGTTGGGCACGTATGTATAATGACTACATCACCCACTTTTCATAGGCTGGCTTAGTATCAAAGGTTATTTTTTGATCATTGTTAGTGCGAAATTCTTAACCGCATCCACTCTATTTAGATAGTCATCTATACTTTGGGCTACGTAATAGTTAGGAAGAATTCCTTTATTATCTGGTAGATTTAATGCAGTAGATATATGTGTATTATTAGCCACTGAGATCACTAGTTTAGTATTTTTCAACCTACACAATGTTTGTCCAGCAGTACAAAATTGATTAGAACCCAACTCCTCTCCTATGATTGTTCCTAAATTATGGGCTTTTACTAAACTCATGAAATGCCCTGTGGTTGAATTCCCTTTACCATCAATCAAAAAATAGAGTTTCCCCTGATAACGATTCTTAAGTGGTTGAAATATTTCTTCACCATATGTTTTATCTGTTTTTCCTTCAGATTCTACTTTTGAGTAATAAGTAAAAGGTTTATCCATTAAATGTTGCAATAAGTAAATGCTTGGATGTTGAGAACCGCCTCTGTTATACCTCACATCAATAATCAGATTTTTGATTTTTTTATTACTAATGATATGCATACTACTATCAAGAAATGATTTAAACACTTGATAATTATTCCACTCATAATAATTGAAAGATGAGATAGTTAAAACAGCTGTACTTTCATTAAGCATTTCAAAACACAAATCGTTTGAGCAATTATTAATAGAAGGGTCATATAGTTCAGTTGCCATTTTTTTGGCTTTGTTCAATTTAATAGACCCGCTATTTTCATTAACAACAATTTCAAACGATTTTGGCAAACCTAATGCGTAAGGTATTAATGCAGCAAAATTTGTGTTGAAACGTTGTGTTTTAGAGGTTTGGATATTTGCTTGTGAAGGAATATGATCATAAATAATTGAAAGGAGTTTTGGGGTTTCAATGCCGTTAATACGCAAGATTTTGTCTTTTACATTAACCTTATCTGCATTATTCATTGGATTTACCACAAATAATTGATTATTAACCAATCTAACTTGCATTGGAAAACTATTCTCCAATGGCAATATCGAATACTCGTGATAGTCGTTTTGCATAGTAGAAGAAGCCGTATGTGAGCAACCAATACTCGCTATAATCTCATTACAATACCAGGCAAATTCACCATAAGTAGTCTTATCAGTAATTAATGACTTCTTTTTTTCAATATTTTCTAAAAATTGGTCTTTTGATATAAATTTTAGTGGGTGTGGATGAATGGTCAATAGCTTTTGACCTAATTGGGTTAAATCTGCTTGATAGTCATCTTTGGTATAAACTTTTGAAAATTTTTCCTTAGGAGTTAGGGGTTTAATATTTGGATGTTTAATTAGTTCAATTACATCTTCTGCATAAAAATTATCAGGATTCATTCTAAAAGATTTCTCATAATTCTGAAGTGCTTTAACGCTATCTTTTGCTAGAAGATAGGCTTCTCCCATACTGTCGTATGCATTTGACGAATTAGGGAATTCAGAAATAACGAGTCCAAAAATGGGGATTGCATCTACTAAATTGTTTTCCCACAAAAATGTGTACCCATATAATGTTAATTCAGTTTCATTGTCAAAATCATATAATTCAAAATTTTCCTTTTTGAGTTTATGATATAATGCAATCCTTTGATTAATTGGTAATTGAGCGTTCTCTTTAAGTTTTGCAACAATTGACAATTTTTTAGTTTGGACTTCATTAGTCAATTGACTAACTGTAGTTGCTGAAAAGGACTGGTTGCCGCATGAAGCTAAAAAACAGCAAATTATAACTGTCAAAAAAATGCTATAAAAATTCTTTGTGGATATCATAATATTTGACATTTATTTCTTACCCACTATTTTAATCTCAAAATCAATCTCATCAGAAACAATTTCATCAGCCATTTTTTTATAAAACTTTCCAGATTGAAAATTGATACCCCAATTGGTTCTATCAATGGTAAGCTTGGCATTGGCAGTTAAAACACCATTTTGAATATCAATTGTTGCTGGAAAACTTACCAATCTTGAAATCGTTTTAATGGTTAGATAACCACTAATTTGAACGGTTTTATCGTTTAGGGAATCTACTTGAGAAATTTCAATGGTAGCAAATGGGAATCTTTTTACATCAAAATAATCTGCAGATTGTAAGTGTTGAATGGGGGTATTTTTATCATTCTTATCTGCAAATTCCATAGCATTCATATCAATAGTAGCAGCTCCACCAACTAAGCGATTATTTGCTACCCAAAGCTCTCCTTTTGAGATAGATACATATCCTACATGCTTTTCTGCTGCAGAGATTTTCATGGAACCCTTCCAGGTAATCCAGCTTTGCTTTTGATCAATATGGCAAACCTGGTCTTCTTTTCCTTGAAAGTTTGTGAGGTCTTTGCCATTCCAACGGTAAACACCATTGATGGATCCAAACCAAATGCTGCCATCAGTAGCTTCTATGATTCTGCAAAGCATTTTATCTATGGATGCTATTTCAGTTACTGCGGGCTTTTCATTGTTTAAACTGCTTTGATCATAACGCAACAGTTTCCAATCGCTCATTCCAATATGTTTTTCAGCACCGGTAGTCCAGATATTCCCTTGCTTGTCTTGCATAATAGCAGATGCGCTCATTTCCGATACCTTGTTATAGTTAGTCCCATCATATCGCCATAGGCCAGGAGCTCCATCCATATAATAGGTACTGTTTTTAAATTCTTTGATAATTTCAGCTCCAAACCAGATAGTTCCTTTTTGATCTTCTACTATTGACCATACATTGTGAAATGGTTTGCCCTCTTTGTTTTTGAACACTTTGAATGTTTTGCCGTCAAAATAGCAAGCATCTCCCCTAGTACCAATCCATAATTTTCCTGACTTGTCTTCCATAAACGTATTCATACCATTATCGGGAAGACCGTCTTTGGATGTATAGGTTTTAAAGGATTTTCCATCAAATCTGGTGGCGCCTCCGGCATTTGTCCAAATATTACCAGCCTTGTCTTCAAATAATTGGAGCGCCATATTAGAGGGAAGTCCCTGACGGGTGGTATAATGCAGGAAGGTTTTACCATCATAATAATAGAGACCTGAATCTTTGGTACCTATCCAAAGATTCCCCTTCTTGTCTTCCAATACATCCCAGATACTGGGAACGGCAAGGGCTGTGGTAATATTGGTGAACATTTTCCCATCATATCGCCATAGGCCAGTGTAAGAAGCAATTAAGATGTCTCCGTTTTTGGCTTGCTTTACGCTCCGTACCATTCTGGTTGGGCCGTAGGCAGTAACTAGGTTTTTGACAGCGGGTTGGATGATTTCTGGAGTCAGGGTAACCGTGCTTTGCTTTTCTTTACAGGAAACGTACAAAACAGGGATTAAGATTAGCGTAAGTAGGTTTTTGTAATTCATGGTTAGATTTTTATCCTTTTTAAATTGACTTGGCTAAAGTAGTTCGGTACCTTTCATCAAAGGGAATTTGTATTGTAAATAAAAATGTCAACTTTGTAAATATTGCGTAAAAACTATGTCTCAGCGTCAAAATATGCTATTTAGTAATGGTAAATACCTATTTGGATCAGTAGCCCTGCTATTGGTTGCGGCTGTTTGTTTGGCTTTTAGCTTTACGGGTACTGACGATTTTGAAATAGCCAGAAGGGAGATTTTGATTCGTAAAGTTGGGCATGAACTACTGTTACAATCGGGCGATAGTGTTTCTAGGGTGCTGCCAGTTAATAAAATATCGGATCATGAATTTCAGCTAAGTTTTGAGCGAGAGTTTGGGTTTTTACCGGATTCTTTGGTG
>CAIZMD010000349.1 GCA_903933995.1 uncultured Bacteroidota bacterium | reverse complement strand
TTATTGACACGCTTTGAATACGTACATGATAATACCATTAATCCAACCCAGAATATTTGGAATGGTTTGCGTTTCAAAATCTATATGGATGTGAATATGCCTATGCACCAAACATCTTATGGTAATAACAAAATGACTTTCAACTTTGGTTTTGACGCACGCAAATATGTCAAAATCTATCGAAACTTTATTTGGGCCGGTAGGGCTGCCGCCGATTTCAGTTGGGGTAACCAGAAACTCATTTATTACCTAGGTGGTGTTGACGGATGGATTGGACCTAAGTTTAATAATAATCCTCCTGCACCAGATCAGGGTTATGCCTTCCAATCTCTGGCGGTAAACATGCGTGGCTATAATCAAAACATTGCCAATGGTAACAATGCCTTTGTGTTGAACTCTGAATTCCGTTTGCCCATTTTCTCTACCTTAATTAATAGACCTATTAATAATGCCTTTATTCGCAATTTTCAATTGACCCAGTTTATTGACTTGGGTTCTGCTTGGAATGGCCAATACAATGGCATTACCCGTCCTGGTCAATATATTCAAAACCTTGACCCAAGTGGTGTTCCTACAGGCAATGTGGCTGTGAGAATTGACGCTGGTGGACTAGGGCCTTTTGCCGGTGGATATGGGTTTGGAGTTAGGAGTACTTTGTTGGGTTATTTTATGAAACTAGATACAGCATGGCCAATGAAAGGAATCTTTGTTGGAAAGCCTATTTGGTATTTCTCACTAGGATTTGACTTCTAACCAAACGTTAAAACGGATGCTGCCATAGCTTAACCGTTTATTTTTGCTCATGTTTTATCAAGGGAAACCTGTTCTGTTTGTATGTGTATTCTTGTTATTGGCCCATTTCTCAATGGCTCAGGGCAAGCGCTTGTCTGGCGTGGTCAAAGACAAGCAAAGCGATGAACCCATTCCCTTTGCTTCTGTAGAATTTAAGTTGTCTAAGAAAGGAGTACTAACAGATTCTGCTGGAAAGTTTTCCGTAGACCAACAAGGTGTCCTCCTCACTGATTCCGTTACAATCATGAGTGTGGGTTATAAGAAATTAGTGATTCCTGTAAAAGCATTTAGAGACAGTGGTTTTGTTGAATTAAGGATAGAAGTTTTGCCCCCCTCTGGAGAGGCAGTTGTAAAAAGCAAGTATAACCGTTCACTTTGGTTTTGGCGCAAGATCATGGCCAATAAAGACAAGAACAACCGCACCAAATGGGAAAGTTATTCTTATGAGATCTACAACAAATTAGAAATGGATCTCAATAATGTGCGTCAGGATAAATTGAAAAACAATATCCTACTCAAGCCCCTTGGATTTGTATTAAGCTATGTAGACTCTGCCGAAAGTAGCAAACCTTATTTGCCTGTTTACCTCACAGAAACATTGTCTGATTATTACTATAGAAGAGACCCTGAAAAAATTCATGAAGTCATCAAAGCCACGCGCACCAATGGTTTGGAGAATGAGAGTCTGATTAAGGAACTAGGAGGGATGTACCAAAACGTGAATGTGTATAGTAATTATATTCCTGTTTTTACACGTGATTTTATCAGTCCTTTTCATGCCAACGGAGACAATTACTATAATTTTAAACTAGCCGATACAGCTTATCTCAGTGGTAAGCGTTTGGTGCATCTGCGTTTTACTGCCAAGCGAAAAGGGGAGAGTACTTTTGAAGGAGACTGTTGGGTAAACGATACCAGTTTTGCCATTCAGAAAGTAACCATGCGTCCATCGCCCGACGCGAGTATCAATTTTATTGAAGGGCTCTCACTCATTCAGGAATACCATTTGGTGAATGATACTACCTGGTTTTTATACAAGGACAGATTTGTCGTAGACATCGCCCCACTGGGCAAAGGAAAACTAGGGATCAAAGGCCGTAAGACCACAACTTATGAGCACGTGGTCTTAAATGACGCCCATGCCTTAGAAGACCTTAGCAAGACCAAGAAAGTACAGCAAGTTGACTTGTT
>CAIZMD010000348.1 GCA_903933995.1 uncultured Bacteroidota bacterium | reverse complement strand
ATCGCTTATTTCCAATTGCATCAAAATAGAGGGTCATACCAATTACATCCATACCCACCAAACTGTCTTTCAATTTTCGTGTACCTGCATCAATAGCGTAAACAACTCCTTTTTCTAAGAATCTTTTAGAACCTGCAATACTAGCTGCAAATAAAGTACCACTAGTGCAATCAAAACTAATACCCATTAAACCAAAGGGGCTATTTCCAGACTCATATTTTTTCAGAGGCAATTGCAACCATTTTTGCATAATCCCCGTTTTGGCATCTACCCGGAAAATGCTGTTTTGATTTTGTGGAGGATTGTCTAAAACGGAAACTAGGGGAGCGGGAATGGTATAGACATTTCCAACAGCGTCTAGACTTATCCCAGAAAGCCAACCCGCTTTTTTCCAACTACTGTCTTGAAAAATCCTGCCTTTAAAACTATTGGTACTTGGTTTGGCTTCAGTACCCGTTTTGATTAGTTCAACCAAAACCAATCCCATTCTATGTTTTTCAGAAGTGCTTAGGGCTGTCCATAATGGGTCAAGACCATACTGTTGAATAAAAGCCGGTTCTTTTTGACAGGGTTTAATTTCTCGTTGAGCCAGTACTCTTCCTGTTATTATCATTAAACAACAAAAAATCAAAGACTTAAACATAGTAACGAAGGTAATATGAACTACGGAATAGCTAATTATTGCTATAAATATCGCCCTTTTTAAAGTAGAACTGTTAAAATCAACCCCCTCATTTCATAAAAAATGTTAACAATTAAGCAGATAACACATTGCAATTCAGTCTAATGCGATGAAAAAATGATGCGTTTTTTATACTTTGTATAACAAAACCAATGCCTTAAAACTGTTATTTTTGCATCATAGAATTTACAATTTATAAGGTTGAAATGGTATTTAATGCTGAATTACAGCTAAAATACCAAGTACTTGGTATGAAAATTGGTAATTAATCTTTGTTTTTTTACCAATTAATATAATAAAATGCTTATGCGGTTCAAACATCTACACTCAAAAAACTTACATTTTGCAAGTTGCAAGCTAATGCTATGCACACTTGTACTGTTTTTTGCAGTACAGGCAAATGCCCAGATCAGTGGTACCGTTTTCCGTGATTTTAATGCAAATGGTATTCGCAATACTGGCGCAGGATACAATGAGCCATTGGTTGATGGTATCACTGTAAAAGCTTACGATGCTGCAAATGCACTGGTAGCAACTACTACCTCTGTTTCAGGTGCTTATTCCTTTACAGCTGGTCAAATTGCTCCTGGCACAAAAGTGCGATTGGAGTTTACTGGTTGGGCTGCAGGAATTGATTATCCTGGTGCATATGGTACGAACAATAAATCAAGTATCCAATTTGCTACTGCTCCTGCTACAGGCTTAGGTTTTGGAATCAACTATCCTGGTGATTATAATGACCAAGCCAATCCAAGAGTGGTAGCGCCTGTTTATGCCAATGGCGATAATAGGTTAGCAGGATCTGCAGCAAATGCAGACGCTATCTATGCTTATAATTACAATACTGTTGGCGGACAAACCACACTTGGTACCATGGGACAAATTGGTGCTGTATGGGGAACTGCTTATAACAGACAAGCTGATAAATTATACTATGCTGCATATGCTAAAAGGCATGTGAATGCAGGTCCTTTAGGCTTGAATGGTTTATATGTTACTACCAATGCCAAATCTGTAAACAATACTTCTTCTACAGGCAATTTTGTAAATCTGAATGCCATCAATCCTGCTTTTAATGCAGGAACTGTTACCAGAAATTTTGCCCCAGGCGCTGCAGACAAGTCTAATCCCAATTATGACGAATTGATGTTTGGTGAAGTTGGTAAGAAAGGAATGGGTGGTATGGCTATTTCTGATGATGGTAAATATTTGTATGTTGTCAACCTGAATGACGCCAGATTATGGCGTATTACCCTAGGACCCAATGGTACTGCCCCATCTAGCGCTGGTGACATTGTATCTTATCCTGCTTTTACCAATCCCTCTTCTTTTAGTTCTTTTAGACCTTTTGCCGTTAAATTTTATCGCGGTGCCATTTATGTAGGTGGTGTAACAGACGGTGTAAAACCAGATAATTCTGCTGTAGATCGTAATGATTTAAGGGCTTATGTTTATAAAGTAGACGCAAGTGCTACACCTGGATCTGCAAGTTTTGCACAAGTATTGAATGTTGATTTGACTTTTAATAGAAAGGCCAATTTAAATACAGGTTGGGCTGCCAATAGAACTACCGCATATGTAGATGCTAATGGAACCAATGCAGCTATCTCAAATACTTCTTGGCACCCTTGGTCAAGAACTTTTACTGAAATGGTGATTTCAAGTTCACCTGGAAGGGTAGCTTATCCTCAACCCGTTTTGTCTAGTTTAGAATTTGACGCAACAGATGGCGCCATGGTTTTGGGTATTGCAGATAGAACTGGTGATCAAACCGGTAACGAAAACCTAAGTACCAATACAGGTCTAGGTGATTTATATACAGGTAACTCAGCTGGTGATATTTTAAGAGCGTCCAATACTGGAGCAGCGTATACCAATTTTGTTATTGAAAACAATGGTTCAGTTGGAGCAAGAACTTCTGCTGGTGTTGGCAATCATGAAGGACCTGGAGATGGAGAGTTTTATTTTGTAGATCGCTTTAGCCAACCATATAATCCACCATTAGGAAATGGTGACAATACTACAGGTTCATGGCCTTATGGGGGTGGTTTGGATCACGAAGAAACCAGTACAGGTAGTGTTGCTATCATGGCAGGTAAAGATGAGGTTTTAACTACTGCATTTGACCCTATTTCTGATTGGTATTCTGGTGGGGTAAGATATTATTCTAATATTGATGGTATTGCTAACACTGGTATGAAATTATACCAAGGCCAATTTGTAGACATATTTGGTAAAGCCAATGGTTTGGGTGATATGGAAATTATTTCTGCCCCTGCACCTATTGAAATAGGAAACCGTGTTTGGCTAGACGCCGATGGTAATGGCATTCAAGATCCAGGTGAAAACCCGATTGCTGGTGTTACAGTTGAATTGGTTAAAGCTGGATTAGTGATTGCAACTGCAACTACAGATGCAGATGGTAACTATATTTTCAGCTCAGATCCTTTGGGTGTAACCACATCTTCTAATATTTACAATATTGTTGGTTTAACCGCTAATACAGCTTTCACCATTCGTATTCCTAATGTAACTGGTGGTTCTAAACAAGCTGCATTGGGTGTGAATGATTTAACCACAGCCAATACTGCTGGTGGTTCAAACGCAGATGAAATTGATAGTGATGGTGTACTTGCTGGTAATAATGCAGAAGTAACACTTACAACTGGAGTTGCTGGTGCCAACGACCATAGTTTTGACTTTGGATTCAGTACTGCTGTTCCTGGCGGAGGAGGAGGTGGATTAGAAAGTAAGAGCTTGGGCGATGCTATTGGTAAGAGGGTCTTTAATAAAGCTGTGAACAGCCAACAAGGACCTGTTAATTACAGCAAAATGCCTGGGGTTGAAAACAGAATTATTCAAAATCAAATAAAGGGTGTTGGTACAAGTCTTACTTTGAGTGAATTGCTGCCAAAGCAAATCAAAGGAACCAATTACAAGGCCTTTACAACTACACCTTCTGATATTCCAAGTATCACCAATGCAACAGATGTATTGTCTATTGACTTTGTTTTAAATGATCAAGCAAAAGCGGTATCCTTTGCCACTAGAACTCAAGGTGAAGTATATGACCACACCAAAGCAATCTGTGATAGATTAAAAGGATCAGAGTTAATGAGTATAGAAAATGTAACCATTAACAATATCAAATTTGTTAGATACAATTTGAAAAACTCATTGGGTCAGATTGAATATGCTATGAGTTTTGCGGTTGGTGCTAAGTCGGGAAGATTGAATTATACTATTCAAAGTAACTGGTTGAACAAGGATTACACAGCGGATGAAGTAATGTACAACGTTCAACTTTGGGCTGTATCACCTGAATTGGTAATGAATATGGCAAATGATATAGTTGCTAGGTTAAAAGCAACCATGCCAGTTATTGAGCAAGTAAATAGCATAGTTCTTCCAAAAACCTATGTAACAAAAGGTAAGCGTGAAGCAGAAAACTTGGTATTGAACATTGTTAACAATAGCAGTTTCACCAACGGATATATTGAATTACAAGAAAAAGCAAACGAATTGTCAACCAGTTTGGTAACCAGACAAGTACCATTTACTGTAGGTGCTAATGGTAAAACTGCATTGACTATTCCAGCTAGTGATTCTTATGAAGCTGCCATGTTTGTTTATATGAATGGCGTTCTTCAAGACCAACTCTTTATGGCCGATGGTAGTTGGGTAGCTAATATTAATGCAGGTACTTCTACTTTAAAATCATTTAAAGTAGAGAATGATCCTAAAATGATTGTTGAGAATAAGACAGATTTCTTATTATTCCGCAATGTGAAGGTAGAAGCCAGCAGTCCTGATTATGTTTCAGTTTACAAATTGCTTAGAGGTGGTGGAGCTCCACAAGATCTGACTGGTTATAAAACTTTACAGTTCAATGCCAAGGGTTCTGGAGTTGCCTTACAAATTATTCTGGTAAAAGAAGGAATTCAAAACTGGGATGACCAATATAGATTGAGAATTCCATTGTCTTCTACCAATAAGGATTATAAAATTAGCTTGGACGATTTCAAATCTCTAGGATCTAATGCTAAAATCAATCCAAACGATATTACCACCGTCATCTTTGCTTTGGAGGTAAATACCGGTAAATTGACCAATATTTCTGCTGACTTTAATAGGGTATTGTTCTCTAAGACTGATTATTCTTACCTCAGTAGTTTGAATTCAACTGAAGTAAATGTGTTCCCGAATCCTTCAAAAGGAAGCTTTAAAGCCAGCTTTAAATCTGCAGAAGTGGCTGACTTAACCCTTTATTTAACCGATGCAACTGGAAGAAGGGTTTACAGTAAATCTGTGAAAGCACAAATAGGAGAGAACCAAGTACCAGTTGATTTTACCCCTAAACAGGGAAGTATCATGACCAATTATATCCTTTCTCTAGATGGTAATGGTTATAAATATCAGCCTAGAAAAGTAATTATTGAATAAGCATTTAAGCCCCAAAAACATCAAAGTCCTGGAGAAATCCGGGACTTTGCTTTTATACACATTTTGAGAAAATTTGGTGGAAAACCAAAAAATACAAGGAATCTGGTATTTTTCAGAATTTGCAAACTTTGTTCTTTTACAGTGTAAAATAATTATCAAGCTCATAAAAAGACAGCTATGGCACTCGAGATCTATGGTTTTTTTCTTGGCTTTGCAGTGGTGATGTACTATTTACATCAACCCAAAAAAGCTAAAGTGGCACACAAGAAATAGAAATACCCCCTTAAGCTTGATTGAAAATGACACCCTAATGTTATTAATTTAATCGTATCCAATGATAGCGCCCTCCAAGTGAGGGCGCCTTTGTTTTAGGCATTCCCCAACTCTTTTAAGGCTTTTACCAATACGTCTAATTCAGAAGTTCTGGTAAATACATTAGGTGTTATTCTGCAGCCATGAACAGCAGCCCCATCAATGGCAACCGTATAAATCCCATATTTTTTTAACAATGTTTCTGCCAACAAAGCTGGTTTCATGCCTTTAATACCCACGTTTGCAATAGCGCAAGATCGTTTTGGATCGGTAGGTGTATAGAGTTCAATATTGCCCAATCCTCTGACTTTGCTTGTCCAATATTGTTGTAAAAAGCGCAGTCGGGCTTCTTTTTTCTCGGCACCAATACTAGTATAAAAGTCAATAGAATTGCTAATGGCTAAATCAGAATGAACAGGATGAGTACCAATATGATTAAGTCTAGCTATATCGGTTCCTGGTCTTTCTCCATCGGCCAGTAATGGCCAAATATCTCCAGCCTTTCCATTTTTGACATATAAAATACCAACACCCAATGGTACGGCTAACCATTTATGCAAACTGGCTCCATAGTAATCGCAGTGTAAATCTGGAATGCTGTATGGGAATTGGGCAAAAGCGTGTGCGCCATCTACCAGGACTTCCACACCCTTGCTATGTGCCATATCGCAGATCTTGCGAATGGGTAAAATATGCCCCGTTATATTAACCATATGGGATACCATGATCATTTTGGTCTTTGGGGTTATGGCATTTTCATAAAAGTTGACAATCTCCTCATCAGATTTAGGATCCATAGGTAGTGACAATACTTTATTGACCACACCATGTTTTTGGGCAACTAGTTTAAACATATCTAACATGGCCCCATAATCTTGTTCCACCATAATGGCTTCATCACCTGCTTGCCAATGAAATCCCCCAATAATCATGTCTAATGATTCGGTGGTATTTCTAGTGAGTATTAATTCATCTGTTGTGCAGCCAGCAATAGCAGCCACTTTTGAAGCAGCTTTTTTCTTATTGTCAAATTGTACGGTACGCATATAATAAGCACCCTGATAATTGACTTCACGTATATGATCTAGATAGGCTTCCAAAACAGGGGTAGGGAGTATATTATAATAGCCATTTTCCAAATTGATATAGTCGGGTTTTAACCGGTAAAAACTACGGATACCTTCCCAAAAATCAGGATCTTGTGCCAGAGCATCTGGTGTTTGTTTTTGACCTTGTTCTAACCAATTTGCTAAGGAGTCTAAACTCATTGCTGTGCCCAAACTTGCTAGGGCCATGCCTTTGATAAAACCACGTTTGTTCATTTTGGTAAATTATTAAAAATGTATAGACAATTATTTTGACGCATTTAGTTGATTCAAATAACGAACAATGTCTGCTTCTTTTTTAAAGTCAACTTTATTTTGCAAGATCCATTCTTGTTCATTCTTACCAGCTGGAGCCATTTGTAAAATGGTTTCTTTATTGAGTTTTTTTAAAGGATTTACAACATAATTATTGGCAAGAAAATATTTGACCTCATTCTTAAAATAATAGCGTTTCATGGTGCCAAAAAGTGAATCCCCTTCCATTAATTTACGATTGTCCATTTTCAACAATTGGTATTTACCCTCGTTCAATATTTGTATTAGCGCTTTAATGGGTACTTCACTAATATAGGGTTCTGTAATCCCATTTAAAAAACTTGAGGTAATGTTTTGGGGATCATTGGGTTGGTGAAATTGTACTATTTTAACCAAGCCTTCATTTACTACTTCCTCTTCACCATTGGGTTTTCTGTAATAAATTTCATGAGAAGCCATATTTAATTTTACTTCTTGTTCCCACCTTTCCTTTTTATTCCGGCCAATAAGTGTGGCGGTTTGCCATTCTGCTTTCCAAAATGCACTTCCAGTAATTTTATCGTAAGGGATCTTATTAGACAGAGTTCCTCTTCCATATATATTAATGGTACCATCTGCTTTGGTTGAGGGTAATGTTTCAATCAGTACGCCACCCTGAGCAGCAACAATCTGGGGATTAATAAAGACAATGATCAGTAAAACTGGTAGATAGGATCTTAGATTGGAAAATAGTTTTTTCATCATTTGATTACTTTATTGAACGCATCAATTTAAGGCATTCCTTGCTTATTGCCATGCAAAGCCTACAATCCCTTAGAATATTGCACTAAATTTGCCGGATGAATCCTTTTGTCAATTCCAGTAAGATTATTGTTACCTGCCATAAATGGTTAGCACCTGCATTGGCAAAAGAAATTGAAGCCCTTGGTTATGGGCGCTATAGTGTCTTTCAAACAGGTGTTGAACTAGAGGGAACCATGGCAGATTGTATAAAATTAAACCTGAACCTTAGGTGCGCCAGTCAGGTGATGTATTCGCTGAAAGCCTTTATTTGTAATGATCCAAATGAATTATATAGGAATTTGGTAACCATTCCCTGGGAAAAAATGCTAGTGCCTGATGGCTATTTTTCAGTAACCAGTAATGTGTATCATCCAACCATTCAAACCAATTTATTTGCCAATCTCAGGGTTAAAGATGCTATTGTAGACCGAATGAGAGATACTACTCAGCAACGTCCTTCTACTGGATCAGAACTCAGTGGGGCCGTGGTCTATTTGTTTTGGAAAAAAGATGAAGCAGAAGTGTTTTTAGATACTTCAGGAGAAACTTTGGCCAAACATGGTTATAGAAAGTTACCAGGCAAAGCGCCTATGCTGGAAGCATTGGCTGCAGCAACCATTCTGTCTACCAAATGGAATAAAACAACACCCTTTATCAATCCCATGTGTGGGTCTGGAACCTTGGCCATTGAAGCGGCTTTAATTGCCAGTAATCGGGTACCAGGTCTCATGCGAAGCAATTATGCTTTTATGTATATTAAGGGTTATGAGAAAGCCATTTATGAAAAAGAAAGGGCTGCTTTAGATGCCAAAATCAACCATCATCCCAATATTAAAATTATTGCGTCTGATTTAAGCGACAAAGCCATTGAAATAGCTAAAATCAATGCTGCTGTGGCAGGAGTGG
This sequence comes from uncultured Bacteroidota bacterium, assembly GCA_903933995.1. Lineage (GTDB taxonomy): Bacteria > Bacteroidota > Bacteroidia > Chitinophagales > Chitinophagaceae > Sediminibacterium. Next base: position 818 of record CAIZMD010000348.1, on the reverse strand, counting down.
AGCAAATGATTGATTTTCAGGTTTGTGATTTTGAATCTACCCAACTTCCAGAAACAGAAGGGTCTGTGATCATGTTTAATCCAGAATATGGTGAGCGTTTGGGAGATGAAATTGAACTCAATGCCACTTATGCGCGCATGGGCGATTTTCTCAAAAACAAGTGCAAAGGATTTACCGGTTATATTTTTACTGGTAACCTAGACTTAGCCAAGAAAATTCGCTTGAAACCCAGTAGGAGAATAGAGTTTTACAATGCCACAATTGACTGCCGTTTATTAGAATATGAACTTTATGCAGGAACAAAAAGGACGGATAAGTTAACTACTTCACAGGATGTTAGCTAGTTTGTATTGACAATGATGTGCTGACAATCAAATATTTATTTTAAAATAATGATCTAAACACTTGCATCTGGCAGATTTGATGAGTAACTTATAGGAACCAAATCTTTCAGTTATGCAAATGCATCAATATCACATTGTTTCGCGCATAGCTATTTACTTGCTTGCGGTGATCATGATTGTTTTCGGCGTCTATTATTTTATCAACCCCCATGACTTGTTTTTGTATATCCCATCTATTCCAGGGGGCATACTTTGGGCTTATTTTGTGGGTGCAGCTTTTATCTTGGTAGGTATTTCATTTATTACCAACCAGTATGTAAAATTTGCTGGTTATCTCTTGGCCGTGCTTTTATTCATCTTTGTTGTTGGCGTGCATTTTCCCAATTGGCTTAATGCTGGTGACAAAGAAATGAAAGCTTTGGCCCTGATTAATATCTTAAAGGATACGGCCATTGCTGCATTTGCCTTGCATAT